>JBEPVH010000055.1:0-8454 GCA_041691115.1 bacterium
ACCTCAACCCGTACTTCGTGTTCAACCTGCAGAGCCCGAACAACAACAAGGCGCTGGCCAACGTGAAGGTGCGCCAGGCGCTGGAGTACGCGGTCGATCGTTCGGCCATCGTCAAGATCTTCGGCGGCCCGACACTCAATCAGCCGCTGCACCAGATCATTCCTCCGGGCCAGGTCGGCTACCAGCAGTTCGATCTGTACCCGACAACAAATGACCAGGGCGATGCCACGAAGTGCAAGCAGGGCCTCAAGGATGCCGGCGTGTCCAACCTGTCCTTCAAGCTGCCGTACCCCAACGTCGGCCCTTACGAAGGAGCCTTCACAGAACTGCAGAAAGATCTGAAGGCATGTGGTGTCGAACTCATCGGCATTCCCGCCAGCCAGGGCGATCTGTTTGGCAACTACTTGGGCAAGCCTGACGCAACAACGTCCGGTGCCTGGGACATGGCTGAATCAGCTTGGTTCCTCGACTGGTACGGCAACAACGGCCGCGCCGCCATCGCGCCGCTCGTCGACGGCCGCGCCTACGGACCTGGCAGCCCCAACTTCGCCGACTACAACAGCCCTGCCATCAATGCGCTCATCGACAAGGCGCTGGCTGCGAATACGCCCGCCGAGGCACAGGACTTCTGGCATCAGGTCGATATGCAGGCGATGCAGGATGCTGTGCTCATCCCCGTCCAGACCCAGTTCGTTCCGATCTTCCACTCGGCGCGGGTGCACAACGCACTCTTCGGAACGTTCGCCCAGTACGACCCGACGCAGGTCTGGCTCTCGACAACATGATGACCGGTGCCTGAAGAAGCACTCGGTACTGCGCCATGGGACGACGCGGCCTCCGGGGCCCTGCGCGAGCAGGCGCCCTGGGGCCGCGCCTGGCGCCGCCTGCGGCGTGACTGGACGGCCTGGGTGGCGTTGATCGTCATCCTCGCGGTCGTGGCCCTCGCGGTCAGCGCAGGCCTCCTCGAACACATCACCGGCCACTCTGCAACCGACCCCAATCTCGAAACCGGCACCGACTTTCGGGGGCAGCCGCTCCCGCCGGGCACCAACGGTTACCTGCTTGGCACCGACAATCTGGGCCGCGACGTGCTCGTCCGCGTCGCCTTCGGTGCGCGCAGTTCGCTCCTCGTCGGCCTCGTCGCCTCCGCTATCGCGATGGTCATCGGCGTCGTTACCGGAGTTGCTGCGGGATACTTCAAGGGATGGGTCGACGGCGTACTCGGACGCGTCATCGACGTCGTGCTGTCGTTCCCCTACCTGCTGGTAGCACTCGTCCTGGCTGCCGTGTTCGGCGCCAACGTCTTCATCGCCGTTCTGGTCATCGCCGGATTCAGCTGGGGTCCTGTGGCACGAGTCATTCGAGGAACGACGCTGTCGCTGCGCGAACGTGAATTCGTGACGGCAGCCAAGGCGGTCGGCGCCAGCAGGGTACGCATCATGTTTCTGGAGATAATGCCCAACCTTCTGAGCATCATCATCGTTCTCACCACGTTGCTCATACCGCTGGCTGTCATGTTCGAGGCATCGTTGGCGTACCTCGGCCTCGGCGACCCACCACCGGCACCGTCATGGGGCAACATGCTCTACGACGCCAGTTCCATTTCCGGTTACGGCGCGTGGTGGTTCTTGCTGTCGCCCGCGATTGCGCTCGCGGCCACGACGGTGGCGTTCAACGTTCTTGGCGATTCACTGCGCGACGCACTTGACCCGGCGATGGACCGCCTGGTCGCCCCGCGGTAGCGGCGGATGTTGCGCTTCGTTGCCCGCCGAACGCTCTTCGCGATCGGGGTTATCTGGTTCGTCGTCACAGCAGTGTTTGTTCTCTTCTTTGCGGTGCCGCACGATCCTGCACGTCTTATCGCCGGACGTCAGGCAACGCCTGCGACCGTTGCAGCCGTGGCCCACAATCTCTGGCTGGACAGGCCCCTGCCGGAACGCTACTGGCACTTCCTGCAGTCTCTGTTGCACGGCGATCTGACGTCGTACCGCAACAACGAGAATGTCTTCCGCCTCATCGGCAACGCCGTGCCCGTCGACATCTCGCTCGCCGTCGGCGCCGCGATTCTCTGGATTGTCGGAGGCGTTGGACTGGGTATGGTGGCGGCGCGCTGGCCTCGGCGCATTGCTGATCGCATCTCCACCATCACGTCGCTTCTCTTCTTCTCCATACCCGCGTTCGTCGTGGGTTTGGCTTTTCTGTACCTCCTCTTCTACCTACCAGGGATTCAGGGAATCCACTGGTTCCCGCCACCGGGATATGTACCGCTGAGCAAGGGGGTGCTCCCTTGGGCGCACGCGCTTGTGCTGCCGTGGATTTCGCTGGCCCTCAGCAACATCGCCATCTACTCCCGGCTGACGCGCTCATCCCTGCTCGATGTGCTCGGTCAGGAATACATCAAGACTGCCCGGGCCAAAGGCTTGTCGGAGCGCACCGTCGTCACCAAGCATGCTTTCCGCGCCGCCCTGACGCCGCTTGTCACCCAGCTCGGTGTTGACATTGCCACGACATTCAGCGGCGTGATTCTTATCGAGCAGGTCTTCGGCCTCAATGGGCTGGGTCGTTTAGCTGTGCAGTCGCTCGTCGGCCAGGATCTTCCCGTGATCATCGGTACGGCTGTCGTGGCTGCGGCGTTCATCGTGGTGCTCAATCTGATCGTCGACATCCTGTACGCCGCAGTCGATCCCCGGATTACGCTGAGCTAGACAGGGACAGACGTCAGTTCGTCAGGGAGCAGCGGGTAATGACAGGCCGCCTCCTGCATACCTGCTCCCGACGCATCGCGCATCAGCGGCCGCTCCCAGCGACAGAGGAGTGGCTGTACTTTGGGACAGCGTCCACTGAAGACGCATCCCTTGGGCGGATCGACGGGCGAGGGCACGTCACCCACCAGAAGAATGCGTCGCTGGCGCCGGCCCTGGTGGGGATCGGGAGCCATCGTTGCCGAACTAAGCGCGGCGGTGTATGGATTCTGTGGTGCCGTGAAGACGGCGTCGGCATCACCGATTTCCATCAGCCTGCCGAGGTACATGACAGCGACGCGATCACTGACATGGCGCACCACGGAGAGGTCATGGGCGATAAAGACGAGGGTGAGTCCCAGCTCCTTCTTCAGATCGCCCAGCAGATTGACGATCTGCGCCTGGATGGAAACATCCAGCGCCGATACCGGCTCATCGCAGATGAGCAGGCGCGGTGATAGCGCCAGCGCCCGTGCCAGCGAAATCCTCTGCCGCTGGCCTCCGGAGAATTCGACGGGATAGCGTTGTGCGTACTCGCTGCGCAATCCCACCATCTCGAGAAGTTCATGCACCCGGCGCCGCCTTGCCGCGCGGTCGCCTACCCCGTGGACAACCAGCGGCTCGGCAATGATCGAGCCCACGCGGCGCCGCGGATTCAGCGACGTAAACGGGTCCTGGAACATCAATTGCACCTCGCGGCGCACGGGCATCATGCGCCGCGACGACAGACCAGAAATCTGCTTGCCGTTGTAAAGCACGCGGCCCGAACGGGGCTTATGCAGCCCGACAATCGTCCGCGCCAGCGTCGACTTGCCGCACCCGGACTCGCCGACGATGCCCAGCGTCTCGCCGGGATACACCGAGAGACTGACATTGCTCACCGCTTTCACGTGTGTCCGCCACGCCGGCACCACGCTGCGCTTCAGAGGGTGCCAGCGGGTGACACGATCGACTTCGAGAAGCGGCTGCCGTGTATCGGTCATTGGGGTACACCGTGCGGCGCGTGCGCTACCGCAAACTCCTTACGCAATCCGTGGACCGCGTAGTCCGTGCCGAGATACTCACCTGGCAACCAACATGCTGAGGCATGATCGACCGCCACCTCCTCGAGCGGCGGGACGTCGGCGGCGCACTTCTCCATGGCGAAGGGACAGCGTGTGCGGAAACAACAACCGGCCGGCAGATTGATGAGGCTCGGTGGCTGACCCGGAATCGAACTCAGGCGCGTGCCGCGTTCCACACCGCGCGGCACCGAACGCAGCAGGCCTGTTGTGTAGGGATGATGCGGCGAGTAGAAGAGATCATCAGCGGGGGCTGACTCCATCGTGGTGCCGGCATACATGACAGTCACTTCGTCGGCGACCTGAGCGATGACGCCAAGATCGTGGGTAACGATGATGAGCGCCATCCCCGTCTCCTGCTGAAGGCCGCGCAGGAGGTCGATCACCTGGGCCTGGATGGTGGCATCCAGCGCTGTCGTCGGCTCGTCCGCGATGAGGACCTTGGGGCGGCAGGCGATGCCGATGGCGATCATCACTCGCTGGCACATGCCGCCGGACAGTTCATGGGGATAGCAGCGCGCCAATTCCTCAGGAAACGGCAAGTCGACAAGCCGGAGCAGGTCCACGGCAGCACGCCACGCGTCACGCCGCGATACCTTGTCATGAACCCGAATCACCTCGGCTATCTGTGATCCCACTCGATAGAACGGGTGAAGGCCGGCGCGGGCGTCCTGAAAGATCATGCCGATTGTGCCGCCACGGATATTCCGCAGTTGCTTCGCGGGGACAGTAAGGAGATCGTTACCTTCGAACCACGCCTCACCGGTGACGCTGGCACCGCGTGTGAGGCCGAGAAGTGTCTGCATGGCGACAGTCTTGCCCGATCCGGATTCGCCGACGATACCGAGCGTTTCGCCAGCACGCAGTTGGAACGAGACATCGCGCACTGCCACGACTTTGCCCTCGGGGGTGGCGAAGGAGACCCCGAGGTTGCGCACGTCGAGCAGAGGTGGCGTGGAATCGCGCACAACCGGGCGCTCGCGCGTGGCACCGGCAGCGAATCGCCGTATGGGCGGCAGCAGATCAAGATGGCCATCGCCGGACGGCTGCACCAGGCTGTACGCCACCAGCCGCTGAATCAACGGCAGGATGTCTTCAGCGGCAAGCTCACCACCGGCACATTCGCGCTCCACGTCGGACGCGGCGAACGGAGATTTCAACGTCGCCAGACGCCGAAACAACTCCGCGGCGCCCGGGTCGAGGCGACGGTAGATTCTGTCGATGCGCGTCGCCAGCTGTTCCAGCCAGGCGGTCTCCTGAAGCGTCGGAGCTTCTAGCCCTCGCAGAACGTCGGCGGGCGCCGTTGTGACAAGGGCTCTCGCCGCCAGATCGATAGCCTCAGGCAGCCCGGCGCTCGCTGCCACTATCGCCTTGCCGTCTTCAGCCCCGAGTGCAGCAGCTTCACCGCCCTGAGCCGCAACACGCTGCCGCAGGAGGTCCTCGCCCTCTGCCAGCGGGACCAGCCGTGTTGCAGCTTCGCCGACGGCATCCAACGCGTGGCAACTTGTAAACAGCAATTTCGTCTTGCCGCTGAGGCCCACAAGTTGTTCGACGACGCTTGCGTGACCGACGAGGCATTCCGCCCCATCGATGACGAGCAGACGCGCCTTGTCGCCGTGAACGGCGCGCAGGGATTCGAGTGCGTCGCCGTCTGGTCTGCCACCGAGTACAGCGGCCGTGGCACGGACGGCATCGTCAGCGAGCAGCGCATTGCTCGTGTCGACGTGAAACACCCCATCCGCGAAACGCGTCGCCATTGCGGCGGCGGCATGAAGTGCCAGGAGCGTCTTGCCGACGCCCGGTGGGCCGGCGATGGAAATCACCGGCGTGTCACCTTCGAGCGCATCGAGAATCTTCCCGAGGACATCATCACGGCCGACAAGGCCGGGTAATTCCGCAGTGCTCAGGATGGTGCCGCTGCCGAGGTGGAAGGCAGCCTGCTGCGCGGCATCAGCCGCAACAGCGAACAACTCCATCGGCATGGGGAAGTCCTTGAGCCGATGGCGGCCCACAGACCTCGCGTGCACTGCGGGCACTGACCCCAGCAACGCAAGGGTGACCTCGGTTGTCAGAACGTTGCCCGCGGGCGTCACGTAGCAAACACGCGCCGCCTCGTTGAGGGCCAGGCCGACATAGCCTGTCTGACCCGCGACCACCTGCCCCGTGTGGACTCCGGTGCGCGCTGCGTAGTGGAAGGGCGCCGCGTCCAGTGCTGCATGTGCGGCGAGGGCCGCGTCCAACGCGGACGCGGGATCCACGAACGCGGCGAGGCAGTTGGTGCCTTCGAGACGCACGTCCTCACCGCCACGGTCGAGCAATGCTGACTCGAACAACCGGCGCGTGGAGGCCAAGGTATCGGCGGTTGCGCCTGCCGTTTCGATGAAGTCGGTGAAGACGATTGTGCGTTCAATCGAAGTATCCGACGGAATCACGTGTTCTCCACCGGCAGGCCGCTATCGGCGACGCCCGGAAAGCGACGGACAGCCTCAGCCGGAGTGAGTTTGTTGCCACGGGCGAAGACCTCGCGGAAACCGGATTCGCCGAACTTTGCTATCAAGCGCGGATAGATCTTCTTCAGCATGTCGATCTCGCTGAGGCCCACTTCGGCGCCCTGCTCGCCGAGGCAGTGATTGGCGGCACCGAGAAGGAGCGTCGCCGTCTCCTCGTCGCCGCGCTCCGCTGCGACGCAGCCGAGACCGACGAGTGCATATCCGGTGAAGAGCTCATTGCGCAGAGCCTCGGCGCGCGTCAGCGCCTGAATCATGTGGTGAATGCCCTGGTCGCGGCTCCCCGTTTCGAAATACAGGGGGCCGAGGTTCACATCCGCCAGTGTCTGCAGGAACGGGTCATCGGCGGCAGCAAAAAGCGCCTCCGCCTCAACGTAACGACGCAGGCTAGCGCGACGCCGACCGGCAATTCGATCGATTTCCGCCACGACGGTCAAAGCCACGCCTCGTTCCCATGGCTCCGGTGTGCGGCGCAGCAGCCACGCAGCCCATCGCGCACGGAAGCGGGCGCGGCGCTTGTGCGGCAACATCGCCACCGCGGCAAATAGCTCGGCCCAGCCGAGCCAACGCCGCCTGTGGCGCGCCCGCGGCAGCAGAGCTCGGATGGCGCGGGCACTGCGGTTCATGCCGGGGATATCCCCCTGCAACAGCTTGACCCTGCCCGCGGCGGCAAGAGCCTCGCAGCGCAGGCTGACATCTGCGCCGCGGCCGTAGCCGAGTATGCGGTCCGCCCACAGCCGCGCCTCCTGAAGGTCGCCGCGCACGCTCCAATACCAGGCCAGCGTGACCAGCAACGTGACACCCAACTGCCGCTCCCCACTGTCAATGGCGTGCGTCATGGCAGCACGAAAGTTGTCGCGCTCGAGGTCGAGCGACAGGACGGCTGCCTGTTGTGCCGGTCCGTGGAGATCATCTCGTCGTGCCGCGAGCAGCGCCGCAAAGTGAGTTGCATGGCGACGCCGGACTGAGGCAGCGAGGCCCATGGTGTCGAGCCGGCCCAACGCATATTCACCGACGGCGACTGCGAGGCTGTATCGGTCGCTCGCCACGTCGCGCAACACCAAATTCTTGGAGGTCAGCGAACCGAGCGCAACGTCGGTCACCTCGGTTGCATGCCACTCCGCGGAGACCGCAGCAGCGGCCGCCGCATCGAAGTCACCTGTAAAGACACCGAGCGCAGCAAGGACCTCGCGTTCTTCCGGAGCCAGCAGCTCGCATGTCCATTCGATGATGCCGCTCAACGAACGCTGCTGCGCCGCGTGGTCGCGGCTCGCCGTCGTGACGTCGACAGCACGGTTCTCCAGGCGTGAGAGGATCTCCGCCGGTGTGAGAACTTGGACGCGCGCGGCGACGAGTTCAATAGCCAGGGGCAGACCGGCCAGGCGGCTGCACAATTCTTCGATGGCGCGGGCTGCCGCAGCGTCGACAACGATGCCGGGATTCGCCAGGGCCGCGCGGTCGCGAAACAGCGCAGCCGCGACAGACGTTCCGGAGCCGGCGTCGGTGCTGAGTGGCTGCACGTCTACCAACTGCTCACCCGGCACTCCCGTTGCCGCGCGCGCTGTGATGAGCAAACGCGAGCGCGGCGACCGCGCCATCATCTCGGGGATGCGGCGAGCAAATCCGGCGACCTGCTGGAAGCCGTCGAGCACGATGAGCGCTGCCTTGCCCTGCAGTTGATCTCTGATCGAGTCGACAACGGGCTTGCCGGGAGTTTCACGCAGTTCAAGGGTCTGGGCAATCGCGTTGCCCACGAGCAGCGGATCGCGTAGCGCTGTCAGGTCGACGAACCACACCCCGTCGGCAAACGCTGACGCTGCATGGCGTGCTGCCTCAACGGCGAGACGTGTCTTGCCGGTGCCGCCCGACCCGACGCACGTGACCACCGAGGCGGTGTTGCTCCTCAAGCCATCCCATATCTGCGTGATTTCCGCGTCGCGGCCGACGAATGTCGTCGCTACGGCAGGCAGGTGCACATGTGCCGAACTGAGCGGAGCGAAGTCGGCGCGAAGTTGCGGATGCGTCAGCTGCCACAGATGCCGCTGGCCCTCGATCCCCTTGAGCTTGTGGCTTCCGAGATCGACGACGTCGATGCCGTCACGAAGCGCGCTGCGGCCGCTTTTGAGTGCCTCATCGCTGATGACT
>JBEPVH010000056.1:0-8449 GCA_041691115.1 bacterium
GGGCATGATCGGCGGCGGAATCGAGTTCAACAAGATCGATGGCGGGACCCGCATGTCGCTGGACATGAAGATGGAACCCGACCCCGAGATCGTGATGATGGGCGGCGGCAATCCCTTTGACCGCGAGGCTGAAGGTGATGGTGAGGGCGGCCAGAACGGCTTCATGCAGGGCCTCGAGCAGGCGTTCCTCGCTGCCACGCAGCAGCTGCTGCCGATGATCTCCGAGATGGCCGAGAACATCGCTCTCTCGGGCTTTATTCCAGTGACGGCGATAACCTCACGGACAGTCAATCTGCCCGTCGGCGAACTCACCGAGAAGCTCAATGCGACTGTCCGCCTCAGCCCCGGTCCCAATGACAGTCTGTACGCCACGACGCTGACTGACAGCGGCTGGCTGACCCACCAATTCTCGGTTGAGGCGATCTCGGAGACGCAGAGCCGAATCACTGTCGAAGCTCAGCTCGAGATCGCGTTGGGTACTCCCCTCGTCGGCCAGGCGGAAAGGCTTGGAGCCCGTTTGGGGCCCGCCACCCGGGACAATCTGGCGGCCCTGGTGGGCAAGATCGCACCGGGCACTCCGGGCACAAAGCCGCTGCCGTCATCCGCGCCGAGCGGCAGAGAGCTTCAATAGCGTCCCGCTGGATACAATCCAGAGTGTGACAGTCGGATTTGCGACCCAGCAGGGAGCCGGCGTGGAGGATCTCTACCGCGAGATCATTCTCGACCACTTCCGCAACCCGCGCCATCGCGGCGACGTCGATGACGCCACCGGCCGCATTGAGGCCAATAACCCCCTGTGCGGCGACGAGGTCTGCCTGACCTGGCGCGAAGCCGGTGGCACCCTCGAGGAGGTTGGTTTCACGGGCCGAGGCTGCTCCATCTGTATGGCATCGGCATCGATGCTCTGCGAGGCGCTTGCCGGCCTGCCCGTTGCCAGAGCTCGCGAGATGGCGGCTCAATTCCGGGCCATGCTCGTCGAGAACGGATCCGGTGCCGGTCTCGGAGACCTCGAAGCTCTTGCAGGTGTTTCCGCCTATCCGGTACGCGTGAAGTGTGCCGTCCTGGCGTGGAACGCTCTTGCTCAAGGCCTTGAGGCAACCTCATGACCGACGCCACTGAGCCCGCCGAGGTCACCGTACCCGAGCAGACCGTGCCGACCGAAGTCGATCGCGTCAACGAGGCGATGATCATCGCGGCTCTGTGTGAGGTCTACGACCCTGAGATCGGCATCGACATCGTGTCGCTCGGACTTGTGTATGGCGCGTCGCTCGGCGACGACGGCGAGGCCTCGATCGACATGACCCTGACGTCGCCGTATTGCCCCCTGGGTTCTGTGATCCAGGGCCAGGCACATGCCGTCTGCATGCCCCTCCCGGGCGTGGAGTCGGTCCGCGTCAATCTTGTGTGGACGCCACCATGGGATCCGCGGACCATGGCGTCCGATGAAGCGAAGCTACAACTTGGAATTTACTGACTTTTGGTCGGTCGGCCAAGAGCCCGACGGCGGCGAAATGGACATCGAGCGACTGTTCACCATCAGTGAAGCCAAGGAGCTCCTCCCCTCCGTTCGTGGAAAGGTCGAGGAGATGGCCCTGGCGGCTGCTGAAATGAATGATCCCGCCAACCGCCTCCGCCTCTCGCAGTTGACCGAAGCGAACACGTCGACAGCGGCAATCGCCCCGCTCCTCGCGCCCGCCGAAGCCGTGGCCACTCTGATGGCCGAACTCAATGGCCTGGGCATCGTCATCCGTGACCCCGGGTCAGGTTTGATCGATTTCCCCTCGGATCGCGACGGCGATGTCATCTACCTCTGCTGGCGGCTCGGCGAGGATTCGATCTCGCATTGGCACACGGTGGATTCGGGCTTCGCGGGCCGCCAACCTCTCTGAGCGCGGCTTCACAGCAACGTCACCAACGGCTCCGGGTGCCCCGCCTACACTGATCGGGCGTCTCCGGCTGCGCCGCCACTCACCCAGGAACCGACGCAGGCGAGATCGGCGGCCGTGGCACTCCAGAGAAAAGGAGGACTATGCCCATGCACTGTTCGAAAACGAATTGCGTCCCGACCCGCGCCCGAGCCGGAGGCTGACGAGCGGAATTGACATAGACGCCGGTCCTCGCGACCGGCAGGAGGCGCAGCCCACGTTCCGTGAGGCTGCTCCGCGCTCAGGCGCAAACGGGGTGCCGGAACGTCCGGTGCCCCGTTCTCATGTCCGGATCAGCCGAAACGAGCTGTCTCCAGCTGGGCATCACGCGTGGCTTCCGACGGTGCCGGCACGATCTGATCTCGCTCGACGTAGCCGGTGGTTCCGTCCGCCAGCCGAACCTCGACGAAGGTCATGTCGCCGGCACCGGTGGCAACCATGCGTGTCGCCGTCTGGATCGTGATGCCGCGCGGAGCGTCGAACGCCGCCTCGGTGAAGAGTGGATACGGGGTTCCCGCCCACGAAGCCACCAGAGTGACGGGGCCGGCGGGGATCGCCCGGTCGCGGTAGATCGTGCGCCTGTCGCTGAGGCCGCGGGTGAGCAGCATCACGAGCTGCAGGGCCCGCGTGAGGGCCGACTGGTTGCGCAGGGGATTGAGGCGAGAGGCCGAACGGCTTGCCTCGACGGTGACGTCAGTCCCCTCTGGTGAGGGCACAGCGGTGACCGTCACCCAGCGAACTCGGCGTTTGGCCGTCCGCCAGCCGCCGAAGGCGCCGCTGCGCTCAGCCTCGACAACGCGGGCCTGGTCGTCACCGGTGACCTCGAAGCGAAAGGGGGTGGTCCCGAGCAACTGCTCCATAACGGCGAAAACCTCGCGCGGAGGTACGGCAGTGACGAAGCGCCAGTTGTAGGCGGCCTTGGCGAAGGAGGGCATGGGCGGCATGTTAACCCGCGACGGCAGGTAACCGCGTGCCGTGGACTTCTCCAATCCACGTTCCACGTGGAACGTTGTCCCCGCCGTCCACAGGAATCTTCTGGAAAACTTCCCCTCCGTCCACACGATTCCCACACGGAATGGGGAAAGACCCTGGGGACAACGTGGACAACCCCACCTGTTTGAACTCGGCCGCCGCGGAACGCACTACGTTTCACCGCATAATCACCCGGCTGTGCACGCACCCGTAATCGCCGTCGTCAACCAGAAGGGTGGCGTGGGCAAGACGACAACCACGATCAATCTCGCGGCGTGCCTCGCACAGCTTGGCCGGCGAGTCCTCCTGATCGACATTGACCCTCAGGCGAACGCCACCTCGGGCCTCGGATTCCCCCGTGGAGCCTTCGAATCAACGATCTACGACACCGTCGTCCTGGGCCAGCCCCTCGCCGACGCTGTCACCCCGACACAGGTACCGGGCCTCGATATCGTTCCTTCGGATATCGCGCTGGCAGGATCCGAGATCGAACTTGTCGACATGGCGCGCCGCGAGAACCGGCTGGACTATGCACTCGACGGCTTCAGCTCCGACCATGACGTCATCCTCGTGGACTGCCCGCCGTCGCTCGGCCTGCTGACCGTCAACGCCATCGTGGCAGCGGATTCGCTCCTCGTCCCCATCCAGTGCGAGTTCTACGCGCTCGAGGGCCTCGGCCTCCTGACCCACACGATGGCGCTGCTACGGCGGCGCCTCAACCCCCACCTCGAGATCGCCGGCATCGTCATGACGCTCTTCGATTCCCGCTTGGCTCTTGCCCACCAAGTCGTCGACGAGGTGCGCAAGCGCTTCCCCGACGAGTTGCTCATGCCGCTGATTCCGCGCAACGTCCGCCTTTCTGAAGCTCCGAGCCACGGCATGCCGATCACCGTTTACGACCCGTCATGCAGGGGTGCCGTCGCCTACAAGGAACTCGCCGTGAACTTCGACCAGCGCCTGACCGCGATGCCGCGCCGCGCGGATAGGGCTGCCACGATGACCCCCGCGCCATGACAGAACCTCGCCGCCGCGGTCTCGGAAGAGGCCTCGATGCCCTGCTCGGAGGGCCGCTCCCACCGCTCCCCGAGATCGCCTCGAACGCCGGAACCACTGCAATCGACCCGGACGCGCCTGCGCTGCTGGAGATCGATCCGGCGCAGATCCTGCCCAACCCTGAGCAGCCGCGACACCACTTCGATGAGAGCGCCCTGACAGCCCTCGTGAATTCAATCCGCATTCACGGCGTCCTCCACCCCATCGTCGTCGAGCGCCTCGGCGATACGGGCTACCAGTTGGTCGCCGGTGAGCGCCGCTGGCGCGCCGCCCAGCGTGCCGGTGTGGCTCTGATCCCTGCCATCGTCAGACCGGCGGCGGAATCCGCCCGGCATGCCCTGGAGTTGGCGCTGACCGAGAACCTCGTCCGCACCGACCTGACCCCGATGGAAGAGGCATCGGCCTACTCCCGGCTGGCGGATGCATTTGGGCTTACTCATGAAGCCATCTCGCTCCGCGTGGGTCGCAGCCGGCCTCAGGTGACCAACACCATTCGGCTCCTCAACCTGCCCGCACCCATCCAGCAGGCCGTCGCCGAGGGCAGGATCACCGCAGGCCACGCCCGCGCTCTGCTGGGACTCGTCGACGAGCGCGCCCAGGAGGCACTTGCCGCCGAGATCGAGAAGCGCGGCATGAGTGTCCGCGAGACCGAACGAGCCGTGGCACTGCGCCTCGAACCCCAGGATGCAGCACCACGCCGGGTCAAGGTCAACCTCACGGCTGACGAAGAAGCGCTGCGCTCCGGAATGGAGCGGGCCATCTCACTGCCCGTCAAGCTGGAGAAGAAGGGCCGCGGCCACCGCGTCATCATCGACTTCCCGGCCGACGAGGATCTCGACGCGTTCTATGTGCGCATCGGCGGCGAGAAGCTCTAAGAAGGAGGCGGAGGGACTCTCGTCCCCCCGCCGTTCACTCCGCTATCAGCCGACCGGACGATCGATCGAACCGTTCCAGCGGCCTTCGGCCACACCCCAATCCACGTGATTGAGGAATGCCTCGATGTACTTGGGACGTTCTGCGGGCTTGTAATCGAGAAGCCACGCATGCTCCCAGACGTCCATGACAACGATGGGACGGAAGCCGGCGACATTGCCGTCCTCGTGGAGCGAAACCCAGTGGTTGCTGAGCCGACCTGTCGCGGTGTCCAGGTACGTGATGGCCCAGCCCACGCCACGCATGCCACCGATGGCTGTGAAGTCCTTCTTCCAGGTCTCGATGTCGCCGAAGGACTCGCCGAGTGCGTTACCGAGAGGCGACGTCGAGGACACGTCGTTGCCACCCTTCTTGGTCATGCCGCCGAAGTACCACTCGTGCAGAACCATGCCGTTGTACTCGAAGCCGAGGCGGCGCGAGATCTCGGCGTACGCCGGATTTGTTGATGCGGCGTCGCCCTTGCGGGTCATCTCCACGAGCTGCTCCGTCAGGAGGTTCGTGTTTTTGACATACCCGGCATAAAGTCCGAAGTGGAGTTCCAGGGTCTTGTCGGAGATACCCTCGAGGTTCGAGAGATCCCAGGTGCACGCCTTGTACGGCGTTTGCGTCAGCAGTGCCATGTGCGTCTCCGCCTGCAGGTTGATCGGGGGCGCCATTGTGGCGCCGAGGTCCCTGCGCGTGCGCTGCCGGGCCTGTAACCGGGCGACGGGTCTCCCCGCCGCCCGGTACTGCCTCAGGCGTCGGCTGCGGTCAGAGCGCCATCCAGCTTGATGACGCTGTCCGGAACCGGGTAGTTACCGAGAACGAAATTGAGGATCGCTGCGTGCTGTGCCTCGACGGGCGCAATCGTCAGCGCCAGCTGGCGGTACTTCGCATCGGCGAAGTCGCCCACGTTCTTGTTGTAGGTGGCCAGAGCCACCGACTCAAGTGTCAGCGCCAGCTTGGCGACGTCGACAATGGTCTTCACGCTTCCCAACGCAGCCGTCACTGTGGGCTCGAGCTTGGCGTTGTTCTTCGAGACAGTCGCCTGGCCCGCCGCGGTGAGCACCTCGTTCCACGCGCCGGCATGGTCGGTGTGCTGCGCCTTGGCAGTGGTGGCGAACTGCTGGACGACGGCGGGAACCGCTCCCAGCTTGCCGGCACCGGCGGCTGTCAGAGCTGCGCCGTACGCGAACACCGCGAGGGTCTCAACTCCGGCGTTGAGCTTGGCCAGCGTGATGTCGCCTGCAGCGGCAGCGGCCGTTGCCGAAGCCGACGGCGTCGCCTCAGTCCCGCATGCGGCGAGAAGGATGCCGCCACCGACTGCACCTGCGGTGGCCAGGCCACCGGCGAGGAATCCGCGGCGGCTGGCGCGCACGCCTGCAAGTCCGCGGGTGTCGGAGATGGTGTCGAGCGCCTTCTCACGAATCTCCGCCAGCGCGGCGATCGCTGTGGGGAAGGTGTCCTTGTGCATGGCGTCGAGGTCGCGGGTCAGGTTCGCGAGTTCACGCTCGTCGATGTCGGGCATGGAGTTCTTCATGTTCGCCATCTCAGCTCACCTTGCCTTCGTCTTCAGGACGCGCGTTCTTTGTCTGGTAGCGGGCGTTGGGGAATGCGATATCACCGGCTGCCGCAGGCAACTGGGCGACAGGCGCGGGCAGTGCAATGAGGTCGGGGCGGCTGGCCGCAAGGAGACCCTGCACGGCGAGCAGCACGGCAACGTGCTGCGCCTCGACAGGAGCGATCGCCACCAGCGGTGCGAAGGCCTTGCCCTTGGGATCGGCATCGCCGGCCCACTTGACGTAGCTCGCCGCAGCGGCGTCCTCGAGTGTCAACGCCAGCTTGACGACGTCGGCGGGACCCGCAATGGCACTCAGCGCGGGCTTGACGACGGTGTCCTGCACGGGCTGGTCGATGCCCGACTGGATCTTGGCGCTCAGAGCTGTCAGCGCACCGTTGAAGGTGGCGGCATGCTCCTTGTGCTGCTTGATCGTGTTCGTCACGAAGGCGGCGATCACAGGATTGGCAGCACCCGACAGCGCGGGCGGAAGCGAGGCGGCCTGGGTGTAGACGGAGATCGCCAGGTTCTCGATGGCCGCTGCTGTCTGCAGGTAGGCGACATCCTCGTCGGCGGCGTTCACGGTGATGGTCGCCCTGGAGAGGTACAGCGCACCGGCACCGAGACCGAGAGCTCCCGCGGCGAACAGGCTGCGGTTGATGAAGCGGCGACGCGGCAGCTCCGAGACGGGCGCCTCGTGGCGCAGCTCGACCATCTCAGCAACGGCACCGTGCGTTGCCCGCATGGCATCACTGTGGGTGTCGTTCGACTCCTCGATCAGTTCCGAAAGACGCTTGTCGTCTACCTTCACGATGGCTGTTCTCCCTTGAGGTCGTGGACAGGCGCGGCCACCGGGACGCGGGGCTGCATCCTACGATGGCTCGAAGCAGCGCGGTGGTGGCTGCGGCGCCTTTGAGGTGCTTGCTCCGGATTGCCTTCCGAGTTCGCCGACGCGGGCACCTATACTGACGCGGTGCTAGCCGAGGTGTCGCCCCCATGCTGAGCGACCACGAGGACGAGGCGCCGCGCAAACAGCGCACCTATGTGCGCGACGCAGTCGAGATCCTTCTCATAGCGCTGGTCCTCTACCTGATCATCTGGAACGCGCTGCAGACGGTGCGCGTCGACGGTCACTCGATGGACAAGACTCTCAACGACGGTGACCTGCTGCTCGCCAGCAAGGTCTCGTATGCCATCGGCTCGCCGCAGCGCGGCGACATCGTCGTCCTGGTGCCGCCCATCGACAAGACCAAGGACTTCATCAAGCGCATCATCGGCGTCCCCGGCGACATCATCGAGATCATCCCGGGCGATGCCAAGACGAATCCTGTCGTGTTCGCGCGCATCCTCATCAAACCGGGAGGTGCCGGCACCTTCCAGGAACTGCAAGAGCCCTACCTGACCGAGGACTGGACGGAGGGGCCTGCGTGCTGCAACCCCGCCGCCAAGCCGGCGACCACGCTGGTCACCAACGTGGCGACCCCGATCACCATCCCTGCCGACGAGTACTTCGTGATGGGCGACAACCGCAACCACTCCGAGGACGGCAGATTCTTCGGGTTCGTGCCCAAGAAGGACATCGTCGCCAAGGCCTTTCTGAGGATTTGGCCACTTGGCCACTTCGGTGGGCTGGGCCCCGGCCCCACCCTGCTTCCGGCGGTCTCCGTGGGGCTGGCGTTTCCGCTCTTCGGGTTCCGGCGCCTTATCCGGCGAGCCAGGCGGCGCTGACCGAGGTCCACTCGACGAGTTCCTGCGGGGTGAAGAACAGCGCCACCTCGCGAACTCCGCTCTCGGGTGAATCCGAGCCGTGGATGACGTTCATCGACATGGTCACCGCGAGGTCGCCACGAACTGTCCCGGGAGCTGCGTCGGCAGGCTTGGTGGCTCCCATCATGGTGCGCACCATCGCTGCTGCACCGGGGCCCTCCCAGACCATGGCCACGACGGGGGCCGAGGTGATGAACTCAACGAGACCGGAAAAGAACGGCTTGTCCTTGTGTTCGGCGTAATGACGCTCGGCGAGATCGCG
>JBEPVH010000057.1:0-8350 GCA_041691115.1 bacterium
ACGTAGGTCAGATTGTCGAGCCCCTCGCTTGCTGCCAGACGAATGGCGCCCAGTGCCTCGGGCTCGTCGCATTCGCCGTCGCCGAGGAATGCCCAGACGCGCGACGCGGCTGTGTCGGTGACGCCGCGGTTGTGCAGGTAGCGGTTGAATCGAGCTTGGTAGACCGCGTTAAGAGGGCCCAGGCCCATCGACACCGTGGGGAATTCCCAGAAGTCGGGCATCAGCCGGGGATGCGGATAGGACGACAGGCCACCGCCTGCCGATTCCTGACGGAAGTTGTCCATTTGCTCGTCGGTGATCCGGCCTTCGAGGAAGGCGCGGGCGTACATGCCCGGGGCGGCATGACCCTGATAGAAGATCTGGTCGCCGGAGTTGCCGTTGGACTTGCCGCGGAAGAAGTGGTTGAAGCCCACCTCATATAACGATGCCGACGATGCGTACGTTGAGATGTGGCCGCCGATGCCGTCGTTGCGCTTGTTGGCGCGGGCGACCATGACCGCAGCGTTCCAGCGAACGATGCGGCGGATGCGGCGCTCCATGGTCTCGTCGCCGGGGAACCACGGTTCCTCTTCGGGCGGGACGGTATTGATGTAGTGCGTCGAGACCAGAGCGGGCAGGCCGAGGTTGAGTTCACGGGCTCGCTGGATGACGCGGCCGAGGACGAACCTGGCGCGACGCGGGCCGGCGGCGTCGACAAGGGAGTCGACGGATTCCAGCCACTCGGAGGTCTCGTCGGGGTCCGGATCGGGAAGCTGACTGAGGAATGCGTGGTAGGTCATGAGGCCGCCCCAGAGTACCCGGAGGCGGCCCGGCGACCGCTCCCCGGGTGTAGCGGGGGTGTCACGACCTCTGGGCAGGGAACCCAAGCCCCATCCGCGGCGTCTATCGGACAAGGACTACTCGATGGAGGCACGAACATGCGGACCAAGTTGATGGTGGCGGCCGTCGTCGTCGGGGTCGTCGTTGTTGGCTGGGCTGGCAGCCTCACCAGATCTCCTGTTTCGGTGGCGCCATCCAACCACATGACGTTCTCGGCGTCAGGTGACGGGGGATCGGTCACTCGCGCCGGACCAGCAGCGCCCGCGGCGCAATTCCAGGCGCCTAACGGCAACAGTCTCACCGTTGATTCGACGGCGCCGCAGCAGGCCAGCCTGCCTCTCGGCGATCCTCAAGGGCAGCAGATTGAGCGGTCGGTTGCGGCAGCGTATGTTGTGCCCCACGACCAGTTCCTGCCGTCATTCAACGCCGTCGTCGCGCGGGCCGTAAGCCTCGGGGGCTATGTCGATTCCTCGTCGACGTCACCTGATGAGTCGGGCAAGATCGTCAGCGGCACCATCACGGTGAAGATCCCACAGGCCAAGTTGTCCGATTTGCTCTCCGGTCTTCCCGGCGACTTCGAGACATCGTCGATCAACTTCACGTCGGTTGATCACACAGCGCAGTACGTTGATCTCAACGCGCAGATCAGCTCGGCCAAGGCGCACCACGCAGTGCTCCTCAAGCTTCTCGCGCAAGCATCGGGCCTCGACCAGATCGTCCAGCTCGACGACCAGATCGCTCAGGTGGAAACGCAGATCAACCGTCTGCAGGGTCAGCTTGATCAGATGACCCACGCGGTGGCCTACTCGACGGCGGCGATCTCCCTCAAGGAGAAGGGCATCACCGCAGTGGTGACGCCAACCCCATCGCCGTGGGAGCCGCTGTGGAATTCCATCAAGGCGGGACTCGGCAACGCGCGTGATGTCGTGGCAGCCGGTCTGCTGTCGATCATCTCGGTCCTGCCGCTGCTGGTCACCCTGGGGCTGGGAATGTTCATCTTCAGGCGCCGCCTCAGTGGGCTCCGCCATTCGGATGCTGCGGCACCGGTGACGCCCGTCGCCGACTAGTCCTGCGCGAGGGCGTGGTCGAGATCTGCGATGAGATCGGCCACGTCCTCGATGCCGACGGAGAGGCGGATGAGGCCGTCGCCGACACCGATGCGGGCGCGCTCTGCCGCCGGCATCGATGCATGAGTCATCAATGCGGGATGTTCGGCGAGCGACTCCACGGCTCCCAGGGATTCAGCAAGGATGAACAGACGCAACCGTGACAGCGTGCGCAGGGCGGTGGCTTCATCGGCCACCTCGAACGAAACCATGCCGCCGAACCGGCCGTCCATCTGGCGGCGGGCCACATCGTGCAGTGGGTGTCCCGGCAGTCCGGGGTAATGGACGCGCGACACCGCGGGATGCTTCTCCAGATGCTTGGCGACCACCATGGCGTTGTCGGACTGGCGTTCCATGCGCAGCGGCAACGTTTTGAGCCCGCGCAGGAGCAACCAGCAGTCGAACGGAGACGGCACCGATCCGGCGGCGTTCTGATGGAAGCGCAGACGGTCAGCGAGTTCATCGTTCGACGTCATGAGCGCACCGCCGACGACATCCGAGTGACCACCGAGATATTTGGTGGCGGAATGCAGAACGATGTCGGCGTCGCGTTCCAACGGTCGCTGCAGGAATGGCGAGGCAAACGTGTTGTCAACGGTGACGACGGCACCACCTGCATGCGCTACCTCTGCGACCGCGGCGATGTCGACGATGCGCAGCAGGGGGTTGGTGGGCGTCTCGAGCCACACAAGCTTGGTCCTGTCTGTCATGGCCGCCTCGACGCCGGCCGGGTCCGATGCGTCAACGGCAGTGAACGTCAGACCGTAGCGGCGCATGACCTTGTCGAAGAGACGGAACGTGCCGCCGTACACGTCTTCCATGTAGACGATGTGATCGCCGGGGTCAAAGAGCAGCATGACTGTTGTTGACGCCGCCAGGCCTGAAGCGAACGCCAGCGCGTGGCGTGATCCTTCGAGCGCTGCCAAGCATTCTTCGAGCGCAGCGCGCGTCGGGTTGTTGGAACGGCCGTACTCGAATCCGGCGCGCAGGTTACCGACTCCGTCCTGAGCGAATGTCGTCGCCATATGGATCGGTTGGACGACGGCCCCGGTTGCGGGATCGGGACCCTGGCCGGCGTGGACGGCGCGTGTGGCGAATCCGCCGTCTGTCATGGCCGGTTGTGAGCGACGTACTCGAGGAGGTCGGCGCGCGTCACCACACCGATGGGCTTGGCCTTGTCGACAACCATGATTGCGGACTCGCCATTGAGCAGTACCGTGAAGGCATCCTCAATGGGGGCGTCGGCGTCGATGGAAGTGAATGCTGGATCCATGGACGTCGACACGGCGGTGGCGACGATGGCGGGGTTGCGGTACACCCTGGCGAGCAGGGTGCGCTCCTGGATGGAACCCACGATCTCGTCGTTCTCCGAGCTATCGTCGACCACAGGAATCTGCGAGATGCCGTACTGCTGCATGAGGTCGATGGCCTCGCCCACAGTCTTGCGCGCCGCCACCGTGACGAGCGTGGGGACGTCGCCCTGACGGTGGCCCGCAAGTACTTCGCGAATCCGCGCCGGACCGAGGCGCTGCATGAAGCCGTTCTGGCGCATCCACTCGTCGCTAAAGAACTTACTGAGGTAATTGCGGCCGGTGTCGGGAAGGAGCACCACCATGACAGCGCTCTCATCGAGTTCACGAGCCACAACGATGGCGGCATGCAGGGCCATTCCCGCCGAGCCACCAACCAGGATTCCCTCTTCGCGAGCCAGGCGCCGGGTGGCATCGAAGGACTGCTGGTCGTTCACCTGGATGATGCGGTCGACGATGCTGATGTCCATCGTCCCCGGCATGAAGTCCTCGCCGACACCCTCGACCTTGTACGCGGCGATGTCGCCGGAGTAGATGGAACCGAGTGGGTCAGCTCCGATGACCTGGACTGATGGGTTCTGCTGCTTGAGGTACGAGCCCGTGCCGGAGATCGTGCCGCCGGTACCCATCCCCGCAACGAAGTGCGTGATCTTGCCGTCCGTCTGCTTCCACAGTTCGGGTCCTGTCGACCGCGTGTGGGCTTCGGGATTCTTCATGTTGAAGTACTGGTTGGGTTGGAATGCGCCGGGGATCTCACGCGTCAAGCGGTCGGCGACGGAGTAATAGGACTGCGGCGATTCGCGTTCGACGTTGGTGGGTGTCACCACCACCTCGGCACCGTAGGCTCGCAGCAGTGCGATCTTTTCGGTCGACATCTTGTCGGGCATGACGAACACCGTCTTGTAGCCCTTGATGGCGGCGGCTATTGCCAATCCATGACCGGTGTTGCCTGACGTCGGTTCGATGATGGTGCCGCCGGGCTTGAGAACCCCGCGCTGCTCCGCGTCCTCGATCATCGCCAGACCGATCCGATCCTTCACCGATCCGCCCGGATTGAGCTGCTCAGCCTTGGCCAGGATGGTGGGGCGCAGACCCGCTACCACCTTGTGAAGGCGGATCAGGGGCGTGTTACCGACCAGATCGAGAATGCTATCGACGTATTCCACGGGGCGGATTGTAGGGGCGCCGCGTGCCGCCCATGCCGCGGCCTCAGCCCAGGCTGGGCGCGTTGTACTTGATGTAACGAAGCGGCTTCTGGGTCTTTGCCGAGAGGAAGTTCGCCGTCTGGACGATGTCGGCAAAAGGACCTGAAAGGGTGACGGCGAAGCCAAATGACACAGCTCCCTGGAGCGGGAAGAACGACATCTGGAGGTTGTTTCGCGAGCACCACTGCTGCGCCTCCATCAGGTCGCCGGCCAATGTGTCGCGGCTGAAGGTGTTGCCGGTGATGTCGAAGTGGATGGACCGCTGCGCGTTGAGAGCTGCGTGCAGGGGCTCAATGATTTCGCCAAGAGCCTTGCCGCTGCCGGTGAGCTTGAAGTTCATCGCCTCGTTGTCGAGGTCCCAGCTAACGCCGACGCCGCGAACGCGCGCCATCTCCGTCAGTTCGTACTCCAACTGTCCTCTATAGGCGGAGATGACTGACCGGGCGATAGGCACTGTGACAGCCTGGTCCTGATCCGGCTGTCGCTGCAAAAGCGCCAGGATCTGGGAGCAGTCATGGCTGATCACGGGCTCACCCCCTCGCGTCCATAAGACCCGCAACGCTATGCCGCTGACTCGGACAAATCACGGACAATCCGGCGCCGCGTCACCCCGCGACGCATACTTGGCCGCCATGGCAAGGCGGCTGGGGGCAATCGAGCCGGAGGTGACGGTACCTCCTGGGCACGTCGCCGTCCGTTTGCTCCGTGCTGAACGCAGCGGCCAGGTGATCGCCGCCCGGCGCAGCGTCGACGACGCCCTCGTCGTTCTGCGGGTGCTTCCGGCCTCGGTCGTTGCCGATGCCGCGGGCCTCGCCCGTCTCCGTCGCGACATCGCCAAGCTGGCAGGCCGCCCGCATCAGGCCGTCGTCGAGCCCTTCTCGTTCCTCGATCCCACGGGCTGTGTGGCTGTTGAGAGCGAGTTCACCGACGCGGTCCGTCTCGACGACATCCTGATCTCGGCGAGTCTGTCAACCGAGGCCGCGCTGGTCCTCCTCTACGACATCCTCGACGGCCTGTCGTGGATCCACCATCTCGGCGTCGTCCATATGGATGTGCGGCCGGGCACCGTCGCCGTCGACACCCGTGGTCGCGCCCGCATCTGTGATTCCGGCGTCGCCACCCCTGTATTCAAGCCCAGCCTGGCGCCCGGAACCCCCGCCTACATGGCGCCGGAGATCTGGAATGAGGATCCGCCGACGATGTCCACCGACATCTACGCCACGGCGGCGACGATGTTCGAGGCCATCACGGGTGCCCCGCCGTTTGCCCGGGGGCGCGTCCAGGCCGTTCGTGCCGCACACCTGCGAGCGCCGGTCCCCGCCGAGAAGTTGCCCCAGCCGATCCGAGTTCTTGTCGCAACCGGGCTTGCCAAGGACCCGACAGGCAGACCGCCCTCGGCCGCCGCCTACCGCGACGAGGTGCGGCGCGCTGCACCCGTCATCGCCGGTGAGCACTGGGAGCAGCGCGGTCGCGCCCACCTCGCGGGCATGGCTCTGTGTGCGGCAACGCTGCTTCCCTCGGTCGTCATCTCAGGGATGGCGGATAGCCTCAGTCCCGACCAGGCCCCGCGCGTTGTCGAGGCAGAGCCCGCGGAGCCCGGTGCTCGCTCGCGGCTTCGCCTCGTTGTTGGCCTGGCCGCCGCAGCTCTTCTCGTTCTCATGGTGGCTTGGGCCTGGAACCACAGCAACGGCGGCGCGCACCGGAACCCCGTCAACACACAGCCGACACCGTCGACGTCGGGCAAGCCGGCGACGGGCAAGCCCGCCGCCACGCCGCCGGTCGCGGTTCCTGTCACGCAAGCCCCCAAGCCGGCCAGGACGCCCTCACCGCGACCCACGACAACGCGCAAGGTCACGGTGACGTTCAAGCCGACGCCGGCTCCGACGCTGCCGCCGCTGCCGACTCCGTAAGAGCTAGCGGACCCTGTCGCGCAGCGCGTACGCCTGGTCGACGTAGTTCTCGACCATGCGCGTCGCGGAGAAGCGCGGGCCGTTGGTCATGAGCGACTGCTTGATCATCTTGACCCAGCCCTCGGGCACGCCATCGGAATTGCGTTCGTAGAAGAGCGGCAGCACTTCGTGCTCAAGGGTGTCGTAGAAGGCGGCGGCGTCGCGCTTGTCTTGCAGGCCGGGGTCCGGAAGGATGTCGCCGTTGAGGCCCCAGCCATTGCTGCCGTCGTACGCCTCGGCCCACCAGCCGTCGAGGATGGAGAGATTGAGACCGCCGTTGAATGCCGACTTCATGCCCGACGTGCCCGACGCCTCCAGCGGTGGCCGCGGCAGGTTGATCCAGACGTCGCATCCCGCGACCATTTGGCGCCCAATCTCAAGGTCGTAGTTGTCAAGGAAGGAAACGCGCGACGCGGCACGCGGCGCCGTCCGGAATCCGAAGATGTTCTGTGGCGAGTGCTTGCCGTCCTCGTCATTCGGATGTGCCTTGCCGGCCAGAACCAGTTGGACGGGGCGCTTCTCGTCATCAATGATGTGGGCCACCCGCTCCGGTTCTGACGTGAGCAGGTAAAGGCGCTTGTAGGTGGCCAGACGTCGCGCAAAGCCCATGGTCAGCACGTCGGGATCGAAACCTTCATCGGCGGCCTCAACCCAGTCGCGGGTTTCGCTGCGGGCCAGACGGTCGGCCACCGTGCGCTCGCGCGCGAACGTGACGAAGTCGCGTCGCAGGCGATTGCGCGTCTCCCAGACCTCGGCGTCAGGAATCTGTGCAACGGGAGCCCACGTCGCCGGATCGCTGGCCTTGTGCGTCCAGTCCGGACCCAGATACCTGTCGAGCATCTCGCGCATCGGCGGTGCCATCCACGTGGGAATGTGTGCGCCGTTGGTGATGTGGCCGATGGGAACTGTGTCGACGGGGCGCTCCGGGAAGAGCGGCTGCCACATCTGGCGGGCCACCTCGCCGGGGCGCTTGCTGACGCCGTTGGCGAAGCGGCTCATCTTGATGCCCATCGGCGTCATGACAAAGTGTTCGTGAGGATTGTCGGGATGGGTACGTCCGAGTGCTATCAATTGGTCGACAGTGAGCCCCACTTGCTCGGGGTAACTGCCCAGTACGTCGGCAACTTCGGCAGTCTCGTAGCCCTCGTTGCCGGCCTCGACGGGCGTATGCGTGGTGAACACGATCCGGTCGCGGGCGTCGGCAAATGCCTGGTGCTTGTCGGCGCCGGCCTCCATGGCACGGCGCGCCAGTTCGAGCGGCGCCAGTCCTGCATGACCCTCATTGAGGTGGACGACGCGAGGATCCATACCCATCGCCTCAAGGGCACGGATCGAGCCGATGCCGAGGAGGGCGTACTGGGCCAGACGCGTTGCGCGGTCACCGACGTAGAGCCGCGATGTGATCCAGCGATCCACGGCGGTGTTCTCGGGACGCTTGGCGTCGAGCAGGTAGAGGGGCACGCGTCCGACGTCAACGCGCCACACCTGGACGACGATGTCGCGACCACGAACGGGCACCCGCACCGTCAGCGGCTCACCCGCCTCGTTATGGACGAGAGTGGCGGGAACTCGGTCGGGATCGACGGGCATCCAGTACTCATGCTGGTAGCCGGAGCGGTCGAGCCGCTGCAGGAAGTAACCCTGGCGGTAGAGCAGGCCGACGCCGACCATTGGCACGCCGAGGTCCGATGCTTCCTTGAGGATGTCTCCCGCGAGAACGCCCAGACCGCCCGCGTAAATCGGCAGTGAGCGGTGGATGGCGAACTCGGCGCAGAGAAAGACGACGGGATTGCGCGCCGAGGCGTCGCAATCCATGACCGGGCGGGCGGCATCGGCATCCATGCGCTGGGCCAGGGCAGCAGCTGCCGCCACGAGGTCCGTGTCGCGCGCGGAACGTTCCAGTTCGGTCTGGGAGAGCTCGTGGATGAGGCGCACGGGGTTGGCGTTGACCAGCTCCCAGC
>JBEPVH010000058.1:0-8318 GCA_041691115.1 bacterium
CCCAAGGGACGCCTTATCGTCGAGACGCGCGCCCGCGCCGATCATCCAGACGGACGTCTCACTTCGTGGGAGGTTGCGAGCCATTCACTACTCGCTGACACACGGCATCTGCTCCTCACCGATTCGGTCTATGACGCGCGCAGCCTCACGTACGTGCTGCGCGAAACCGCCGTGTTCGACGACGGCAGCATCGCCGCCCAGCAGACGACAGCACAGATGACAGACATCGATGCGATCCCTTCGCTGTTCGCCCGCGGCGGATACGACGTCGTCGCCATCTACGACGGCTGGTCGCGGCGCGCCGCCGACGAAACCTCGCCGTCGCTCCTGGTCGTCGCCGAGAAACGGCGATGAAACTGTCCCCATTTCGCTCCAACCGCTGGCACACTGTGGGGCTCCGCCCCGCCCCATGTGAGGAGGTAGTCATGCCAGCTGACGGAGCCAAGAAGAGGCAGCCCAGACCCGTTCGGGTCGTCGTACCCGTTCCTTCGGATGTGGCCACGCCTCAGGCTGCGCCGCAGGACATCTCGCTGCACGAGTTTCGCGATCTCATCGTGGAACTCAAGGGCACCCCGGCTCCGCCGTCCGTTCGCGAAATGACGGGAAAGTCAGGCAGGGCTCGAATTCGAGCCGTTCGTTAGTCAGGCTTTGACGGGGACGAGCAGCTGGTCGAGAGTCGTCAGCAGGAGCTCGGTGGCAATCGGTTTTGTGATGTAGGCACGCGCACCCGCCCGGGTGAGGCGGCTCACCTGCGCGTCGGTGGCGTCGGCCGAAATGACGACGATGGGCAACTGCGGGTTGGTATCACGGATGGCGCGCAACACATCGGCTCCGTCCATGTCCGGCAGGTGCAGGTCGAGCAGAACAGCATCGATTCCGCCAGCGCCGGCAATCGCGATGCCCTCGGCACCGGTGGCAGCCGGGATCACCTCGATGTCGGGTCGTCGCTCCAGCAACCGCTCCACCAAATGCAGATTGCTGCGCGTGTCCTCGACGTAGAGGAGGCGCCGTGGCGCGCCGTAGACAACGATGTCGCGCACAACTGCAGGCAGTTCCAGCGCGGCGGCGGCAACTGACGGTTCCAGGGCGCGCGGCAGCACGATGGTGAAGCGGCTACCCTCACCGGGACGACTCTCAGCCTCGAGGCTGCCGCCCATGGCCTCGCTCAGGGAACGGCACAACGCCAGCCCCAGACCGGTGCCTTCCACACCTCGCGATCCCGCGTCGAGACGTTCGAACGGCGAGAAGAGGCGGGTCAGGTTGGTGGCTGAGATACCTGCACCTGTATCGGCAACGCTGATGCGAACGGAGTCACCGGCAGCGCTCAACGACAGCGTCACAGCACCGCCGTCAACGTTGTACTTGATGGCGTTCGACGCCAGATTGAGGATCACCTGCTTGAGTCTCTGACGGTCGGCAAGGATGCGCAGGTCGGCGTCGGCAGGGTCCACGCTGATACTGATGTGGCGCTGCTCGGCGAGCGGCCTGACAACGCCGACTGTGTCGTTGATGACGCTCAGAGGATCGAGCTCCTCGCGAACCACAGTCAGCGTCCCGGCCCCGATCCGCGAGATGTCGAGGACATCATTGATGAGCTCGAGCAGGTGTTCGCCCGCCTTGAGGATGGTGCTGACGAACTCGCTCTGAAGCTCGGTCAACTCATCGCTCTCCAACAGCTCGGCGAAACCCAGAATCGCCGTCAGCGGAGTGCGCAGTTCGTGGCTGACGCGCGACAGGAAATCGCTCTTCGAGCGGTTGGCCTCCTCCGCCGCGACCCGGGCACGGTGCAGCTCGGCGGCCTGCGATGCCAGTGCCGCCTGTTCGCCGGACAGTGCTGCTGCCATCGAGCGCAGTCCGGCGGCGATGTCGCGCATCTCCTGCGGACCCTCGTCGGCCATGGTGGCTTCGAGATGGCCGTGGCTCAACTCATCGATGACGACAAGAATCGATCGCACGGGCTCGACGATTGCGGCCTGCGCCCGCTCGTACTCGCGGCGTCCCGCCATCATCATGCCGACGAAGACGGCAACCTCGAGCATGACGCCGCCGATGAGGACGGCACGCTCGGCGCTGTCCTGTCCTTGAGCGCGGACGAATGCTGCCGAACCCACGGCGACGACGGCGACGATGACGGCAAGGAGGACAAGGATCGACAGCCTGTAGTACGACTGCCAGAGCAGGTCGGCCAGGCTTCGCGTCCGTTCCCGCCCGCCGCTGTCGCCGGACTTCATCAGACGGTTGTCCTCCACGCCGATCTTATGCGCGAGTGGGCGCCGTGGCTGTCATCCGCACCCTCCTGCGACGGTGCGCACGGGGATCGCGAGTTGCAGCGGGGCCAGGTCGCCGAGGATGAGAGTGACCGAATAGATTCCCGATGGCAGCGATGCATCGGGCGTCCACTGGACCGAGTACGTCTCCGATGCCGCTGCCGCCACATGAACGGTGCCGCAGCGCGAACCGCGTTCGGGAGCGGGCGTGGGTCCGTCGACGGTGACGCCCGTTGCGTCACTGATCGACATCTGCAGAGGCGCAGCGCAGTCCGCCTGGAAAGACGCGTCACCCTTCACCGTCACTGTCAGCGTCACGGTGCCGCCGGGCGCTACCGAGGCGGCGCTGGCGGTTGCTCGCTCGTGGTCCGACGCAGCCGCCGGAGCAGCCAGCGAGGCCTGCGGTGCGCACGGGGTAGCCACGACTGCCGCCGCCGAGCCGCAGGCGGCTATGCAGGCGATGCAGAAAAGCCCCGCCGGGCGCACCAAGCTGCCCATGTGTAACACCTCCCTCGACGAACGATGCGCACCCTAGAACAGGTGGGTGAGACGGCGCCTGAGGAGCTTGGGGCCTTTGCCCTGCCGCGGCGTACGCAGCAACGCCTGGACTGTCGCGGGGCCCTCATCGATGAGGCCGTCGATCGTCGTCGCCAGCAGCGGGCTGCCGATACTCACTGTCAGGCGGCGGCGTACCCAGAGATCGCTGTGGCCACTGAGGCCGACGGGGATCACCGGCACACCGGCGCGGACGGCGAAGTGGGCGAATCCCTTCTTGAAGGGGAGCACGGATCCCTCCTCGGTGCCGCAGCGTCCTTCGGGATACAGGGCAACGACGCCGCCGCGTTCCAGGCAGTTGTCGACGTGGTCGAAGAGGGTGCGGCCGGAGCGCTGCGAGCGATCGACGGGCAGGAGGCCGCCCATGCGGCGCACGAACCACCAGGAGAAGCGCCGATTAAGCAGATCGGTCGGATCGCCCAGGAAATGCACGCGAGGCTCGGCCGGGCATGCCATGAGGATGGTCAGCGAATCGATCCAGCTCAGATGGTTGGCGATGAGAACGTAGGCTCCGTCTTTGGGCAGGTGCTGCCTGCCTTCGACCTTGACCGAGAACAGCGTTCGAACGAGAGGCGACACCAGGGCTCTGCCGATGCGGTAGGCGACGGTGGCCTGGCGCTGAACCGGCAGCAGGTCGGCGGCCGGAAAGGCGGTTGTGAAGGTGGGGGTGGCGTCCATGGCACCAGTCTCGCCGCCGCGAACCGAGCCGGAATCCGGAGGTCACCTGAGACTTTGGCGAATGCCTCATCCTTGGCCGCATGCAGGCGGTGACCCCGGACCTCCTTGAACGCGAGGTCATCCTCGAGGCAGTCGACGCGCTCCTGGCGGGAGCCCGTCAGGGGAACGGTGGCGCCCTCTTCGCCGTGGCGGAGGCCGGTGTCGGCAAATCAGTGGTCCTGCAAGCCGCGCGCGACAACGCTGACGGATTCGGCGTCGGCATCGGCCGTGGCGACGGGGTCGAGGCGACGCTGCCCTACGGAATCCTTCATCAGGCGCTCGCCGCCATTGATCCGCGCTCTCCCTTGACGCGCATGGCGGCCGACGGCCGCGCCGCACTCTTCTACGCCGTCCTCAATCGCCTGGAGACCGCTGCGACGACGCCGCTGCTCATCGCTCTCGACGACCTGCAGTGGGCCGACGCGGATTCCCTCGATCTTGTGTCGGTCATCTGCCGCCGCATTACATCGCTGCCGGTCGCCGTCATCGGCACCATGCGGCCGCATCCGGCGGCGGCGCATGACATGGCACGGACTCTGGCTGCCGATGGCAACGCTCGTGTCATCCGTCTGGCGCCGCTGTCGGCGACGGCGACGGCGACGTTGCTGACGCGTCGTGGCGGAGCCGAATTGCAGTCCGACATTGTCGACCGTGCCTGGCGCCTCACCGCCGGCAATCCCCTGCTCATTGAACAGGCGGTGGCCATGCTCGAGCGCGACGGCGGGCTTCCCGACCCCGACGCCGAAAGCACAGCCGAGCATCAGTTGCTGGTCGGCAGGTTCGCCGGCACCGGCGACGACGCTTTGCAGTTCGCCCGCGCCGCCTCAGTCCTCGGCGTGCGTTTCCGGGCAGCTGTCGCCGGCGACATCGCCGGGCTTGATGCCGCCGGTGTTGATGCAGCGCTGGAATCCCTCGCTCGGGCCGGCGTCGTGGCAGCGGGCAGCGACGGCGTCGCGGCGTTCGTTCATCCGCTCTTCCGCTCCGCGCTGTACGACGAGATCGCGACACCTTTGCGGGCGCGGTGGCATGGCCGTGCCTTTGCGCTGCTCGCCGCCGCCGGAGCGCCGGTGGCTGAAGCAGCTCATCAGGCGGGACGTGCCGACGTCGCCGGTGATGCGGCTGCATTGGACGTGCTTACCCGCGCGGGACTGGAGGCGATCAGAGCGGGCGCCGGGGCCGCCGCAGTCCGTCACCTGCGCGCCGCATTGAGGGCCGGCGGCGACACCACTCCTGCCGCGGTCAATATCGCTCTCGCCGAGGCGCTCCTGCTGACCGGCTCCGCTGCCGATGCCGTCACCATCGCTGCTGACGTCGTGCAGCGCCATGTTCTCGCGGGCGCCGCACAGGTGGATGCGCTGCGCATGCTCGGGCGGGCGTCGTTCTACGCCGGTTCTCTGGCATCGGCCGACGCAGCGTACGACGAGGCGGTGACACTCTCAGCGGATCGCGACGACACGACGACCGCCGCTGAGGTGGCGCTGGAATATGCGGCGGTGGCGCTGTTCGCAGCGGGCCCGGCGCACTCGCTGCCCATGGCAGGGCGGGCGCGGCAACTGGTCAGCGACAACACGGAACCCGTTGCCGCCGCCGCCACGCTGGCGTGGACGCTGGCGAACATCCTCAATGGCGAGGCGGCGCCGTACGCCGACGCCGTTGCAGCAGCCGCCACGCTGCGCCGCCATAACATTGCGGACCGAGCTGCATCACTCGCCTTCTTCGGCGCCGTGGCAACGCTCACCGGCGACCTCGGGGCGGCGTCCGACGCTCTGGCCACGGCGCACGACTGGGCCACACAGCGCGGCGACCCCGTGATCATTTCGTTCATCGCCACTGCCACCGCGATGCTGGCACTACGCTGCGGCGACCTTGCAGCAGCCGATCTTGCCGCATCGCGCGCTGTCGCTCTCGGCGACCTCGGACCTGCCGGGCTTGCCTGGGCTCAAGGAGTGGCCGGCGAGGTTCTGCATCATCTCGGCAAGGACGACGAGTCGGAAGCGATGAGCGCTGCCGCCACAGCGTTAGCGACATCGCGCCATGAGTGGCTGCCTCTGCTGTGGGCCGACCTGACCAACCTGCAGCGTCTGCGCGCCCGGGGTCGCGTCGCCGACGCCGTGGTTGTGGCCAAGCGCCTGGCAACAGTGGCCAGGGCACACGGCATCGCCGAAGCGTGCTTTGTACCGTGGGCTCAAGAGGCAGTCGCCGTCCACGCCGCGGCGTCAGACTTCGACGCGGTGGCGGCATTGGTGGCGGAGCATGAGGTTGCCTCGGCCACGTGTCATCAAGCACGTGTCGTGGTGGCACGCGGCCTTGCAGCCCTTGCCGAACATCACGACGACACGGCTGCCGCCGCTGCACTGCTGGAATCGGCTGCAGCCGCCTGCGGCGATGCACCTCTCGATGCTGTGCGGCTTCTCACCGAGGCGGGATCGGTTCTGCGCCGCGGCGGATCCGTGGCCCAGGGCCGCAGCATCCTCGGCGACGCTGTACGCCGTGCCAACGACAGCGGTGCTGTGTGGCTGGCCGAGCGCGCCACGGCCGAACTGCATGTCGCCGGTGGTAGGCGTCGCCGCCGCGGCGAGGCCGACGAGCTAACTGCCGCCGAGCGTCGCGTCGCCCTGCTCGCCGCCGACGGTCTCTCCAACAGCGAGATCGCCGCTGCGCTGTTTCTCTCGCCCAAGACCGTCGACACTCACCTGCAGCACACCTACGCCAAGCTGGGGATCAATTCGCGCCGCGATCTCATTCGCCGCGCCGCCGAGTTCACGCAGGACTGACGGCGGCGCCGCGGCGGCGGCGGAACGGCAGGTCGAGAAGCAACAGGGCGATTCCGGCGACGCCGACGCCGCTGATGATGTACCACGGCCATGGGCCCATGAAGTTGAGCATCGAACCCGATCCGGGTACCTGGCGCAGGTACATGTAGTTGCCCCCTGTGGCGATGTCGGCGGCGCCAACGAGAACAGTGAACAGTGCCGTCAGCCCGAAGACGCGCAGCCAGGCACCCCGGCGCGGGGTAATGCCGCGGCCGGCGACGAGCACCAGGGCGGCGACGACGACTCCGACATGGTCGATGTAGTACTGCAGGTATTGGTAGCTCATGAAGTCGTGGTGGGTGTCGGGTGTCAGCAGTCCTTGCAGGGTTCCCGCGATGGCCCAGAAGTAGGTCACCTCGGCAAGCAGAGGCTGCGGCCGCAGCAGTGCAGCACCGGCGATGAACGCGGCCACATCACAGAGATAAAGCGGCAGGCCGTACTGCATGCTCCAGCCGCCCTGCTGTACCTGCCACACCTGGCAGTACGCCTCGTTGAGAATGAGAGCAGTGCCGAGAACGCCACAGACCGTGTTGGTGAGGCGGCCCGGCCAGAGCCGCGCCATCGCGCAGAGGGCAAGGGCGAGGATGACGGTGGCGGCGAGGGCTATCAGATGCCCTTGGTCGGCGAATTCACTCATGCGATGAGCATCGGCTCCAGGCGCCGCGGTGGCATCGGGCACATACCCGAACGTTAGGCGCCCGCCGCGGCCTGAGCTGGGACGGTCTGGCGACAATGGGCCGATGCGTTGTCGCCTTCTCGCCGCCGTGATCGCCGCCGCCACCGCTCTTGTTCCTGTGGCGACGTCCGCCACCGGCAGCCGGCCGACGTATCACGCCGATCAGACGCGCAGCGGTATCGCCAACGAGCCCCCGGCGACGACCGAGACGGCGTTCTGGACCTCCGGGACGCTGGACGGCAGCGTTTACGCGGAGCCGCTCTATAACAACGGCGAGGTCATCGTCGCCACTCAGAACAACTCGATCTACGGCATCACGGCATCGAGCGGTGCCATCGCCTGGGGTCCCGTGCATCTTGGCGCACCGCGGACGACAGGGTTTCCCTGCGGCAACATCAATCCGCTGGGCATCACCTCAACGCCCATCATCGACACGGTCACCAACACCCTCTACGCCGTCGCCGACATTCAGACGTCGGCGTCGGCATGGCACTACGACCTCGCCGCCATCACCCTGACGCCGCACGCGGTGGCATGGCAGCACAACGTCTCGCCCACCGACCCCGACTGGCTCGACCAGGTGCAGCAGCAGCGCGGTGCGCTCAACGTCAGCCAGGGCAACATCATCATCAGCTGGGGTGGGCTTGCCGGCGACTGCGGTCTCTATCACGGCTGGGTCGAGGCAGTTCCCGTCAACGGTACGGTGCCCGGCGGCGGCTATCCGTTCTACGAGACTGATTCAGCAGCAGGGCAGCGCGAGGGCGGCATCTGGGCGACGGGTGGCCCGGCCGTTGACCCGGCGACAGGATCGGTGTTCGTGTCGGCAGGCAATGGGTCGGTGACATCGAGCGGCGCTTACGACTACAGCGACTCGGTGACGTCTCTCAACGGCGCCACGCTGGCGCGACAGTCCTTCTTCGCGCCGTCGACATGGCGCACCGACAACGCCGCGGACGCCGACCTCGGCTCGGTGTCACCTGCACTGGTGGCCAACAACGAGGTATTCATCGTCGGCAAGAGCGGCGTCGGTTACCTGCTCAACCGCTCGTCGTTGGGCGGGATCGGTGGCCAGATAGCGTCGCAGCGGATCTGTCCCGACACCAATGGCGCGGCCTTCGGCGCCATTGCCTATGAGGCGCCGATCGCCTACGTCGCCTGTACGGCCGGCATCACTGCCGTGCAGGTGGGTGCCACGTCGCTGCAGGTGATGTGGCGCACGAACTCCGGTGCTGCGGGCCCGCCGATCATCTCGGGCGGATTGATTTGGGCATCCGGCAATGGATCGGGCGG
>JBEPVH010000059.1:0-8295 GCA_041691115.1 bacterium
ATTCGGTACAGGACGGTCGCCACATCACGCTCGACCACCTTGCCGTCGAGCTGGATTGATGTTGCGCACGAGATCCCCGACGTGTCCCCGAATGCGGACGCATAGTCGCGCAGGGCGCCATCAATGCCGACCTCGTCAAGGACTGGGGGCCGTAGTTCACTCATGGTTGTGCGGAGGCTTCTGATCTCACTGCTCAGTTCTTCGCGGATCTTCAGTACAACCTCCGAGTCTTCGCCGCGGCCGTCGCGTCTCTGCCGCATAAGGAGTCGATCGATCGAATAGCCGATTGCAGTGAGACTCTGGATTGGTCCGTCGTGAAGGTCGAGAGCGATTCGTGTCAACTCCTGTTCAGCACCCTCGACTGTCCAGGCGAGGAGTTGCTGCCGGGAGGTAGCAAGACGTTGGAGCTCCTGAGAGCTTTCGGCCAGGTCGTCGTTGGCGGTCTCCAGGGCTGCAGTTCGAGACCTCACGAGCCTCAGCGCCCGTTCGCGTGACACCGGAAGCGTTCTGACCAGAGCGTAGAGCAGCAGCGACGCCAGAAGCCCCGCGCCTGCAATCGCTTCGGTTTGACGTGCCCCGCCCGAAGCCGCAGGACCCGAAGGAAGGGCCATGCGTGCGACCCAGGTCCCTCCCGAAGCAATGGTCTCCGTTTGCCTGAATGCCGCGCCAGTCGTTGGGTCACCGGTCGCTGCAACGTCCAGAGGGGGACCACTGTTGACGCCGACGGAGAGTGCAATGCTCAGGTCTGGACGCCCAGCAGTTGCGTCGTTCAAGATCTCGGCGCCGTCGAACCCTGAGACGACCCAGCCGCTAATGGCCGCACGGCGGGCGGTGACAGTCGACGTGTCGGCGTCCGTCGCGTACACGGGCGCCAAGACCGCGATGGTCCCGATGCCAAATGCCGCGGGCAGATTGATCGCTGCGGGGCGGCCCGAATCCGCAACCTCACGGGGCCGTCCGGCGAGACCCACCGCGCACACATCCACGCTGCCGAACGGCGGCAACACGTTGGCAATGTCGACGCTGAGCGGCACCATGGCGGCGACGAAGCAGTAGTCATCACGGGTGCCGGGCGGCGTGACGGTGAATGGTGCCGACCCCACGACGCTCGCCGCGTATGCGGGCAGATCGGCCGCACGCACATGTGTGATGAACCCGAGGCCGGTTGCGGAGGGGTAGCGCTCCACGATTTGCAGGTCATGGACCCACTTGGTCAACACTGCTTCGGTCGGATGCGGCGTCTGCGATGCGAATCCGGCGGCGGATGCGCTCAGATCCACGCTGCGATTGAGTTCGACGGTGAGAATCGCGGTCGCCGCCACCACCTCCGCGTCGAAATCATCCTGGGCGCGGGCAATACTCAGCGTATGCCACGTCGCCGCGCTGGCAACGGTGCCCGCAATACCGCCGACAAGAACGAGCCACGCCAGCATGACCCACCTGGCCGAGCGCCATCGCCCGGTTGGTACCGAGCGATGTTCATCTGGCGTTGCTGTGCCACTCACGGTGATGGATCGCGCCCAGCCGTAAGTGAGATCTGACGCCTCCCCCACGCTCGATCGATGGCGGCAATCAGAAGGTCGGAGGAATCGCCCTTCACCAGGTATTCGCCGATGCCGGCGCCGCCGGCCAGAGCACGCAGCGTCGGATCCGCATAGGCAGTGAGCATGATCACTTCAATCAGAGGGTCGCCGCGCAACACGATCGTGGCCGCCTCGATCCCGGTCATGCCTGGCATACGCATATCCATGATCACGACGTCCGGGCTCGATTCCCGCGCCTGCTCCACCGCGGCTGCGCCATCAGCGGCCTGCGCCACCACGTTGAGGCCCGCGTCGAGAAGCAGATCGACAATCGCGGGACGCAGATGCTCATCGTCGTCTGCAACAAGCAGGCGCGGCCGTTCTCTCTTGGTTGTCATGGCAATCATCTCCTCCTCTGGCATTACCGCGGCACCGAGACCAATCCGGCGCGCATCGCCTTGGTTACCGCCTCGAGCTTCGAGTGCGAGTCCAGCTTCTCGAGGATGCTCTGCGTGTGGTTTCGGACCGTGCTCGAGCTGAGGTGCAGACGGACTCCGATATCGCGCCCCGCCATGCCGACGGCGAGAAGGCGCAGGACTTCCAACTCACGCTCGGTCAATTGATCTGAGGCACGATGCCGCGTGCCATCGCGTGGCTCCAGAAGATGGGCCAACATCGACGGCGAGACGGCCGTTGACCCGGTATGTGCCGCCCTGATTGCGGCTGCCAAGCTGCTCACCGCGTCGGTCTTGAGGACGTAGCCGGAACAGCCGCCGCGGAGAGCATCGCGGAGAACGGTGTCGTCATCGATCGCGGTGACGATGACCACGCGGATCGCTGGATGCTCGTTGCGGATCTCCTCTGCTGCCGTGACGCCGTTGCCATCGGGCAGTTGGTAGTCCATGAGGACAACATCGACAGCCTCAGTGGCGATGGCTGTGCGCGCGGCGGCGATTGACGGCACTCTGCCTACGACGTTGATGTCCTTGTCCCGTTCGAGCGCGGCAGCCATCATCTCGCTCACCATGTCGTGGTCCTCGACGATCAGGACGGAGATCTGCTCGGTCATGGGAGCGCTCCTGGACGGCCGAGGAAGTACCCCTGGCCGAATTGGACACCGAGACCAACGAGGGCATTTAGCTCCTGCTTCGTCTCGATGCCTTCGGCAATGACAATCGCCTTTGTCTGCGCCGCAAACGCGACCAGCGCAGCGGCCATCGCCCGCGTGGAGTCGTCTTCATCAACGCCCTGCGTGAGCGAGATATCGAGTTTGATGATGTCCGGTCGCAGCTTCAAGATGTGGCGCAAGGAGGCGAATCCGGCTCCGGCGTCGTCGACGGCAAGCCGCGTCCCGTAACCGCGCAGTTCATCGACCGCCTTGTTCAACAGGTCATAGTCGGGGATGAGCGCGTGCTCAGTAATTTCTACGACAAGGCTGCCATCAAGGCAGCGCGCCACGGCCACGAGGTCGCCGGACAGAATTGTCAAGGGCGACGCGTTGACCGCGAGAAATCCCTGGTGTCGGCGGTCGCTGTACGCCGCGACAGCTCGTCGAATGGCGCTGAGCTCAAGTGCGACGGTGGCCCCCACGGTCGCGGCCTCGGCGAACCACACATCAGGAGTCCGTCGAGGTTCCATATCGAAGCGAGCGAGCGCCTCGAATCCCACCGATGCCCCAGTCACCAATTCGATCACCGGTTGGAAGGCCATCGTCAGATGCGAACTGCTCATGGCTGCCGTGATTCGCAAGGACCGCTCCTCGAGGTCGATTCTCTCCAGGGTCTCTCGCTCGAGATCGAGCGCAACCCTCTTGATTACGATCCCGGTCACTTCGGAGGAGAGCGCCCCCAGTCCGCGCACCGCGGCATGGATGGCTGATGTCACCTCTGCGGGTTCGGCGCCCTTCACCAGATAGCTGATGGTGCCATCTTCCAGCATCGTGAATACCGTCTCGCTATCGCCGTACGCTGAGAGAGCGACCACGCGGGTTTCCGGCGAAAGGCGGCGTATGTCGCGAGCCGCTTGGGGACCGCCCCCTTGAGGCATGCGCACATCGAGGAGTGCCACATCGGGGCGCAGTACCTCAGCCATAGTCGCGGCTTCACGGGCATCGACCGCGGAGCCAACGAGTTGAAGCGAAGAGTCCGCGTGGATAACGTCCGCAAGCGCTTCGCGCACGATGTCCTGATCGTCGGCAATGAGGACCCGAATCGGCGTCATGAAGTAACTCCCGCGCTGGCTACAAGAGTCCCGACCGCCGGTTCGCCCAGACCGACGGGTATCCAGAATCGCACCGTTGTCCCCTTGCCGATCGCTGACTCGATAGATACCGTCCCTCCGGCAAATCCAGCACGCTCACGCAGAGACGCTAGCCCCAGGTGGCCCGCAACCGGGCGCGCGTCCTCGGGTAAAAAACCCTGTCCGTCGTCCGCGATGGTGACCTCGTAGCCATTGTCGCGATCTGCCAGGTCCACCACCAGCGAGGTGGCGTGCGCATGCTTTCGCACGTTGGTGCATATCTCCTGGGCAATCCGGTACATGAGGATGCTCGTCTCATCATCCGGTCCGTTAGCGAATGATCCGCGAAGGGAGTACGTGCAATCCGTCTCCTTGCACAGTTCGGCCAGACGCATCCGCAGGGCGGCGACAAATCCATGCTGCGTCAACGACGGGGGGTTGAGCTCGAAGAGAACAGCCCTGAGCCGATCGATAGACGCGGCAACGGTATCGCGCAACTTGGCGACAGCTAGTTGATCTGCAGGATCCGTGGTCCGATCGCTCATCAGTGAGAGGCGAATGCTCACGGCAGCCATCACCTGAACAGCGTCGTCATGCAGGTCTAGCGCAATTCGCCTGCGCTCCTCCTCCTGGGCGACGATCAGCTGCCGAAGAAGAGTCCGGCGGTCCTCCGACGTCCTCTCGAGCGACGATGTCTGCTCGGCGCGGGAGATGAACTGTCCAAGATGAACGCCGATATTCGTCAGCGCGTCGATCATGGCCGCGTCGGGATCAGGCATCCGCGACGAGTAGCATTCAAGGGCGCCGACGACGACGTCGCCCACGCTTAGCGGGATGACGATTCCTGACGTCAGCGAGCCGGCGGTTGCCGCGTCACCACGCAGGAATGGCGGATATGTCGCCAGATCGTCAGTCCACACGGGGGTACCGGTGGTGACTGCCTGCGTGATGAGGCCCTCGGTGGACGTTCTTGAGAACACGCGGCTGGCTTCCTCGAAGGCCGCTAACTCCGGCGTTGGCAGATGCCAGCTCTGCCAGATATACGGACGCCCGCCCTCGATTCGCCACATCTGGGCAACGGGACACTCCAGCATTTCCCCGATCGCCCGCAGCACCTCGTACGCGCCGCCGTCAAAAGTTGCTGCCTCGTTGAGTATCCGGAGAAACTGGTGCTGCGTATCGGTCAACATCCGCGCACGTTCTCGCTGACGTATATCGCGGACGAACGCAATGATGCAGCGCACACCGGAATCCACCGTGGCCGCGATTGACAACTCGACAGGAATGACGTCTCCGTCTTGGTGAATCGCACGCGCATCAAAGGGACGTGAGAGGTGAGGCCCTACGGTGGCCATGAACTGTTTGAGGCTTGCCTCGTGATCTGAACGCTCGGACCGGGGACTGAGGATTGCTGTCGCAGATGATCCAATGACTTCGCTCCGCGGGTATCCGAATAGCGTCTCGGCAGCCCGATTCCAGCGTTTGATGGTTCCTTCCGAGTCCATCGCAAAGACGGCGTCGAACGACGTGTCACCCAGAAAACCAAGACCGGCCATCGCCGTGCTGCTCACGCGTCCCGTTGCTCCTTCTGCGACGTGGCGGAATGCAAGAGCAGCCCCCACCACAGCACCGTCCCGTCGGATCGGACTAGACGCACAGATCACGGGCAGAAGGACACCGGAGCGCGTGACGAACGTTATGGCGCCGACGTAGGCGTGGCCGAGAAGCACTTCGCCGAGGGGGCAGTCGACTGCTGAGAGATGCTCGCCGGTACCGGTGAGATGGTGGAAAAGCTCGTGGGCATCGCGCCCCGTTGCCTCATCAGACGGCCAGCCCAGAGCAGTTTCGGCCGCCGGATTCAGATACTCAAGCACTCCTTCGGCGTCGAGTGCGTAGAGCCCGTCCTCAAGCGTGTCCCCGATGGCGTCGAGGAGTTCATAAGCTGGGTACATGGCGCGCCCTTGAATCGATCGGGGAACCAACACCCGCGTATGGATGCCTTCCTGACTTGCCTTCCACCTCCTTGCTCATACAACCTCGTTCTGCGCAACAAAGTCAGCAATACTTGCAGTGACAAAGGGCCTATACCGCACGGGGACGGGCCCGATCACGCCGAGAACTCCCCAGTAGACGTGTCTGGTGCGACCTCCCGTTACTGAATTTGTTATGCCCGACGGCGCACAGTCGAGATCCCCATCCCATGCGCTCCTGTGCTGCCAACCCGATGTGAGTGACGCTCAGCACGAGGCGTTGCACCCTGAGGGCTCTGTCTCGCTATGAGGTGAACTCTTGTCCATGACCTTTCCCCCGGCCACGTCCGGCCCCCGATCGGCTGATATCCCCGGAATGCTGACGACTGCAACGCTGCCGTGGCTCCGCTGATGGCGCGCAAGTACAAGCCGATGGAGCTATCGCTGATGCCGGTGACCGAATCCCAGGCTCAGGGATTGGAGGCGCCGTGTCCTTCATGCGATAAGGGCGATACCAAGGTGGCCGGCCGTGTCGGTCAGCGACTCGTATTCGACTGCTCGAGATGCAACATCAAGTTCTTCCGAAACCACGAAACGGCGCTTTCGACGAGGGTAGCTCAGGTTGTTGAGCGCCGAACGGGCCGAACTGCGGGGTTGAATGTGGTCTCGGCCAAGCGATAAAAGACGCGCCCGGGAATGGCGTCACGCAGTCTTGCGAAATACCAGTGAGTATCCGTGGCGCGGCTTATTCACCAGATCGCACGGCAGATCCAAACCGGCAATGATCTTTCGCACGCGCAGGATGTAGTTACGCACCTCTTCGGGGAAGAGCGTTCCATCCGCCCATGCCTGAGCCATGATCTGATCGGCCGTGAAGAACCGGTGCGGATGGTCCAGCAGGAACTGCAACAGTTGGAACTCCCGCTTGGTGAGAGACGCCTCGGCTCCCATGTGCCGCACCACCCGTCCCTCGGGATCAAGCCACAGGCCCTGCAACTGCCAGACGCGCGAATACCAGAGATCAAGGCGGGCGTAGTAGCCCAGCATCTGATTTTCGATGATCTGCACGTCCACTTCGGCAGCCGCCGCGGCCACCGGATGCATCTTCGGTGCCTCGCGCTTCACCCGGTCCAAGAGGCCGTGTTTGAAGCGAATCAGGTCGTCATAGATGCTCATCCAGTGACGAGCGTCCTGCCAATGAGCCGTCTCGAGATTCTCGCCTTCAAGCGGGCGGGACGGCGGGATAACGGATTTCTGCACTCATCCTCCGATGACGAGATTTGTTGCTGACGTTGTTATGTGCGATCGCTTAAGAACACACCATGACAGAAAACAACCGCCCGGACATCGTGGCAGCGACTCGAGGCGGCGATTCTTCTCGCGGAATGGACGGAGAGCCCACCATCGCCGCCGCCACCCGAGATCAGGCGATCTACTGGCGAAGCATCTATGCCGAGATTCTTGCCATGGAGGAGAAGGTACTGGAACGTATCAGGGAACTCATGGCCAGCCAGTCGCCTGAGGCACGACTCGAAGTCGAACAGACCAATGTTCCGGTTGTAGTGGCTCAGGTCGCGTCCTTTCGAGCGCGGTGGGAGTTCTGGGACGCAAGCGTCCGAACCAACCAATAGCCGCAGAAAGTTACGGCATTTATTACGTCCATGCGGGGACCATCCGTATCCACGCTGGCGGCCACCTGCCTGCACAGCTTGAATTTGTACAGCGGCAGGTTTGCCCTTCGAGACGCTCATGAGCCGTCCCAGTGACATGGTGATCCGAATACCCGACTGGGTCGAGTCCCAGACGCGTCACCGCGTCCTTCTGGTGGATGACGATGCCTCGATTCGCTTGATGCTGAGGACCAAACTGAGCTTCGTGGCGAACATAGAGGTCGTCGGAGAAGCCGCTAATGGATTAGAGGCAGTCGCGATGGTGCACGCGCTGTCACCGGATGCCGTCGTCGTCGACCTGAATATGCCCGTCATGCGCGGCGACGAGGCGATCCCCCTGATGCGAACGGTGCTGCCGGGTCTGCGTGTTGTGATGTTCACAGGGTCGCAGCGCGCGGTGATCGCGGCGCTGCAACCGGCGGCACGTCCAGACCGTGTGGTACACAAGGGCAGGCCACTGAGCGAGCTCGTGCACCAGCTTGTGAGCCTGCTTAACGAGGCGCCGGTGTCATGGTCGATGCCAGCTCTCGGGCCGCCCGTCGTCTGAGTTGCCTACGGATGATGGTCCGGGGCAGGCCCTTCGTCGGGGGCGAGATCGGCTCCGACGATTGCTGCCTACGAGACGATGTACGTCGAGGCAGCCGCCCTCCTGGAGGCGCAGCAGTAGGGTGTAGGCGAAGCTCGTAGCTTCGCGGTGCGTGAGATGGGTACCGCGACGCGAGAGCTCAAGCTTTGGGCGTGCGATGTCCGTGAGGCCACCACAGAGTTGCCTTTTATGAAGCAAGGAAGCGACGAGGGAACCACACAGCTCGCGAATGCCGTGGCGCAACTCATGGACCCCGAGGAACTGGCGATTCACGCGGCCGCGGTCCTCGCAGTGCGGATGCGCAACGG
>JBEPVH010000060.1:0-8221 GCA_041691115.1 bacterium
GTGGTCCCGCCGGTTCGCCCCGACCCGCCCCGCGTCATCATGCCCTCGCGCAACGAGGAGATCAACGCGCGCATGACAACGGCAGCGGAGATCGTCACCGACCTCGCCGTGTCGGTTCGCGCCACCGAGGCAACGATCGCCAAGCTGGCGAGCGAACTGGCAGCTGATCTCGGTGCCGTCGCCAACCGTGGCGAGGACCTCACCTCCACAGCACTTCGCCTCTGGCGCCAGACCGATGTCGAGGCCCAGCGCCGCTGGCCCACCGGCAATGTCGTCCGCCGCAGCGGCGACCTCGCCTGGGATGCCGTGTTCTACACCGACGCCACCAAGCTGGCCCTCGCCCCCTGGACGCAGAGCCGTGAGACCGGCGTCATCACCAACGAATTCATCGGCACAGATGAGCTCCTCCTGCGCGCCGCCGTGGCCCATCAGGTGGTGCGCCATGACGCCAAGAATCCGATGGCAAAGGTCGTCGAACTCTGGAAGCGTGGCGTCGTGCCCGACCTGAGTGGCGATGCCATCGTGGTTCGCAGGAACGGTGTGGTCGTGGCCACAGCCACGCGGACCCCGGGCACTCCTGACGTCGAACGCGGGGTCGCCTAGCTACAACTGCAGCAGGCGCGCAACGTTGCCGCCGAGGATCGCAGTCTGTTCGTCGTCGCTCATGGCGGCGTCGCGCAGCGCGTCGCGGTAGCGCGGCAGGTCGAGCAGTGGGTGGTCGGAACCGAACAGCAGACGTTCAGTGCCGACGACATCGGCGATGGCGCGGTACACCGATGAGGCGTACAAGAACGGCTGAGCCGATGTGTCGAACCACAGGCGCTTGCAGAGTTCGTGCACCTCGGGCATGTGGCCGTAGAACGGCAGACCGCCGCCCAGGTGCGCCGCAATGATGGTGAGGCTGTCGTAGCGCTCGGTGAACGTCACCAGGACATCGGGCGTGGCTGTGCCCTTTCCCGGATACGTATGCCCCACCGGCTCGGAGCAATGCAGGTTCAGCGGCAGCCCGGTCTCAGCCAGCGCCTCGGCGACCGGACCGAAGGATGCGTCGCGAAGAGAAAACCCCTGGGCGTCGGCGTTGAGTTCCCCGATCCCATGGAGCCCCAGCGTGGCGCAGCGCCGCACCTCGGCGGCAGCTCCTGGATCCATGGGCGAGACCACACCAAAGCCGATGATGCGGCCGGGAAAGCGGCGCTGCGCCTGCGCCAGGTAGTCATTGGCCTCGGCGCACAACGCTGCGTCGGCGAAGGGCCAGGCGAACGCGACGGCAGCATCGATGCCGTGCGCATCCATGCTCTCGACAAGCGATTCAGCGGATGCCAGGCGCGCATTCTCCGCATGGCACGCCGCGAACCATCTGTCGCGCGCCACGATGGCCGCGACGTCAGCGCGGACGGTGTCGGGAAGAATGTGGACGTGCGCGTCAACAATCACGACAGCCACCTCCCCGACGCGAAGACCCACGTCCCGTAGGTGAATGCAATGGATGAGAAAGCGACAAACACGGGCCGTAGAACCTTCACCCGGTTGGTGAGGTCAGCGAGGATGATCACCATGGGGAACAGGGCCATTTCGTAGCGCGGCACAGATCGCCAGAAGGAGATCGACACGGCGGTGAGCACTACGACGCTGCAGTAGGCGGCAAATGACTTGGGAAAGCGCGGCATCAGCCAGGCCCCGGCACAGGCCAGCATTCCGGCGACGCCGAAGCCCACCTCTGCAATGAAGGCGCGCTGGAAGTCGCTGCCTGGCGGAAAAGCCTTGGCAGTGTTAAACGTCGCCCAGAAACCGGTGACGGGACTGGCCGCCGTATGCGTGAAGAAGACGTCGTTGGCGTGAAGTAAAGCGAAGAAGTCGCCCGTGTGGAACTTCATGTAGACGCAGAACGCCACAAGGGGCAATGGCGGGAGGAACAGGACTGCTGCCAGGTCGCGGCGCAGTCGCAGGGGCTTCTGCCGCAGATACTCGATCCCCAGAGCTGCGATGACTGCCACCCCAGTGATGCGCGTGCTGCAGGCGACGCACGTGGCCAATGATGCTTTGACGAATTGGCCGTCGCGCATGTAGTGCAGCGCAGCCGCTGCAGCGGCGATGAACAACGCTTCGGTGTAGACGACACCGAGAAAGACGCCACACCACGACAGGGCAACGGCCCAGATCGCAAAGTGAGCCGCCTTGCCGTTGCGTTCGACATCGACGAGACGATGAATGTAGAAGAGGGCGACGATCTCGGCCATCAGTGAAACCAGAAGGCCGCCGAGCAGCAGATCGCCGGTGATGCGCCCCGTCACGGCCGTGAGCGCCGGATATGCCGGCAGGAACGCGTCGTCGGCGTTGAGTTGGGCGGAGTAGCCGCGCTCCGCAAGAATGGGAGCGAACCTCTCCTTATCCTGTGCCTCGGGCTCGGGGCGGTATCCGTGGTCGGCGATCCGTAGATACGCCTGGGTGTCCCAGCGCGTCAGCGTGTTATGGAACGCGAAGTCGAAGTTCTCCGACGCTGTGCAGTCACGCGTGATGAAGCGGTTGTAATCGGTCTTGCACACCAGGTGTGCCGGTGGCGCCGCAATCCACAACGCGACGATGGCTCCCACCATCAGCAGACGCGACACACTGACGGCCACCAGCACCCGCACCCAGACGGTGCGCGTCTTGGTCATGCTGCCGGCGGCTGCACCGCCGACGCCAGTCCACCGCGGCGGCGCCACAGTCGGAACAGTTCGGCGAAAGCACGCAGGACCACGGCCGGATTGGCACCGGTGGCCTTGCCCGACGTGCGCGGATAGTGAGGCACTCCCACTTCGACGACGCGGTAGCCGGTGCGGCGCGTGCGCAGGACCAGTTCCGTTGAGATCACAGCACCGTCAGCCTCGAGACCGACACCGAGCGGACGCGGGAACAGCTTGAAAGCACAGTTGACGTCGTGAACCGACGGCCCCAGAAGGATGCGTACCAGCCAGAAGAAGGCCGTGTGGTTGGCACGCCGCATGAGAGTGTCGCGACGCCGCTTGCGATAGCAGTAGACCGCCGTGTCAGAGGCGTAGTGGGGCAGCACCCGAGACAGATCGGCGGGATCGAACTGTCCGTCGGAATCCATCAGCCAGACGGCGTCGTACTTGGCAGCTTCGAAGCCGGTTCGCAGAGCAGCACCGTAGCCGCGGTTGCGTGCATGCGGCACCACCCGGACGGGAACTCCGGCGGTGATCGCAGCCGCGGTTGCCTCTGCTGATGTGGCATCGCTGCTGCCGTCGTCGACAACGATGATCTCGGACGTGGTGACGCCGTTTGCCCGCAGTGCCTCGCCTGTGCGCGTCACCACTGAAGCGATGATGGCCGCCTCGTTGAAGGCGGGCAGGACGGCGCTAATGGACGGCCGCGGCGTTGTCATGACTGGCCGACATCGTAGACAACGATGTGATCATCGCGGGCCACGACGGTGAGGTGCTGTGTCTCCCACCAGGTCGGGTCGGTTTGCTTGTTGCGATCCCCGGAATCCACCTCGACATAGCGGGCACCGTAGGAGCGCATCAGGGGCAGAACCTGACAGGCGGGATCTCCGATCTTCAGTTCGCCACAGCCGGAGAGGATGGTGCGCACGTCATCTGACCTGGCGTTGTAGACGATGCCGTAGCTCCACACCCAGCCGTCGTAGCCGAGGACGGCAGTGCGACCCGCGATGGTGAGGAGGGGATCCGGCGGTTGCCCGGGGATCACAAAGATTGCATCGGCCGGCGTCTTGGCAGCCACCTCAGTGGCGAGTGCTCTGTCCTGCGCCGACACCATGGTGAACGGCCCGGTGACGGCATAGCGCGAGTCCTTGTTCTCCCACACACCGAGGCGAAACACCACAAGCAGACCCTGGCTGATGCAGAGCATCACAAGGATCACGCCGAGAATCGCAGTCCGCCAGCGCTTCCAGAGGTAGCCGGCAAGACAGCCGGTAAGCAGCCCCACGCCCATGTACCAGTAGGCGAAGAGCTTGGTGTTGTCCCAGTTCCACGACTGGAACACGATGACGTTGGCTGCACCGAACACCATGATGAATCCGACTGCCCAGGGCAATAGATCCTCTGGAAACGGTGTCATGAGTTTGCGCACAATGCTGCCAGCACGCCCTGGCAGGTAGCGCAGGACGACCCCGGCAATGATCAGCGCCGACAATGGCAGGGCGATGCCGAGGTTGACCCACCAGAAACTCCACCAGTCCGCCTTGAAGGGCAAGGCCAGGGCATGCAGGACGCCTTCTGGAACGTACTTCCAGGAAAACGCCGGCGCCACCTGATCGATCCCCTCCCCCGGCGTCGGCTGGTTGAAGTGATAGAGCCAGCCCACAGCTATCTGCGGATACTCATTGCCCTGTGATGCCGAGCCGCGCGTGCCACCCGCAAGTTGCAGCATGCGCGGTGCCGCCACAACTCCAAGAGCGATGACAAAGGGCCACCAGCGGTGGCTGTGACGCCAGGCGATGACAACGGTGAGCACGATGGCCAGCGCTATCAGGCTGTGCACATGGAACAGCGGCAGCAATCCGGCGATGACGCCCGCTATGCCCCATGCCCAGCGATCAGCATTCTCACTCTTGAGAGCGGTGATGAGGATGAGCATCACGCAGAGCACCATGGCGCAGCCGTAAAGGAAGGACCGCTGCGGCAGCCACCAGCCCATCAGCGGCGTCGGCCATTGCAGGTTGTGCATCGCCAGGTCGGGATACGACACCTGGAGACCGTCGTAGGCACGAGGTTGGTTCATCACCACAGGACCGAGCCCGTGGAGGGCATCACCCCATGCCGATGGTGACACCGCCATCTGATGCAGCGTGCAGCCCAGCGACTTCGCCGTCGCCGCATCGGTGGCGCCGGGCGTCGTCGCTGCATCGGGCAACCGCTGATGCACACAGGCATCGGCAAGGACACGCAGGAAACCCATACCGCCGCCAAGCACTGACATGACAGCCGCCACCATGCCCGTGACAACGGGAGCGCCCACGCGCTCGCCGATGCAGACAAGCAGCAGGCAGATGGTGCTGGCCAGAACGACACCGGGATAGGCAAGTGCGGCACCGGGATCAAGTCCCAGCACCATGAGCTCACCGGAATGGAAGTCGGGCATGAACGGGTAGAGCAACGGCGATCCGGAGAAAAGCGGATTCACCGGGGGCACGTTGCCGGCGACAGCGAAGCTGCTCTCCGTCGTCAGGTGCTGGGCCCAGTCGGCCCACACAGTCGGATACCCAGCCTGGAGCGAAGTATCAGGGTCGATAACAAGGGCGCGTCCCAGCAACGACGCGAAGAAGATGATGATCCAGATTCCGAACAGCAGGAAGAGAACCGGCGGCATGCGCGTCCAGCGCTCCCGCGCCTCGACCAGCCCCTCGCGCCATGTCGTGCGCGGATCGGCGGCACCGAGGACAACACACACGATGGCGACGGCGACGACGGCGACAGGGCCGAAGAGAACAGTCGTTGTCGTCAGGCCGAAGGCTATGGCCAGCATGTAGGTGACCATCGACGGCAGAGCAACACCCGCGACGATGCTGACGAGCACCCGCTCCTCCGCCCGCAGGTGCAGTGCTATGAGTCCCGCCACGACACCACCCGCGAGAACCGAGAGCAGGGTGTGCAGGCTTGCCAGCATCACCAGGCGTCAAGCCACAGACGCATGCCGTGATCGGCCGGCGGCAGCGGCTGGGCTGTCCAGATGGGATAGAAGAAGATGAACGAGCACACGATGACCCCGATCAGCGCGTAGGAAACGGGCGCCAGGGTGTGAACGCGACTACCGATTTGAATCGGTACGCGCCGAATGGCAGCCAGCATGTACGCCAGCGCCAGAACCATGAGCAGGAAGAGTCCGAGCGCGTGGTAGTAAAAGAGAACGCGCTGCTCATTGGCGGGAACCCACATGAGCCAAGACGCCTCGTAGCCCATGACGATGAATCCGGGCACAAATCGCCTGCCGACGACGGCGGATATCCCGGCAATGGCGCCGAAGAGCGCCGCACCGGCGAACGCAACCGTGAATCGGCCGTCGACGACGACGCGCACCGTCTCGGTGTCGGGCTTCTCGGCGGCATGGAAGAGAAGCATCATCGACACAATCGAGACAGTTCCCAGGCCGAGCGTCGCCAGGCGCCACCACATCGGGCCCGTCAGCATCCGCCAGCAGCAGAAGATCATGGCGAATACACCGAGCCACCAGATGGCGGGATTGCCCATGTTGGTGATGACCGAGGTGCCTTTGTCGCCGCTGCCTGCATCGTTTTCTTCGTAGTACATGAGTACCGGGTGATACGTGAGCGGCCAGGTCAGCCAGTGCGACGCATATGGATGTCCGTGGCACTCCAACGAGTGATAGACGATGGCGGCGTTCATGTTCTTGTAAATCGAGACGACGGCAGCCGCCGGATCCACAACTGCCACGCCGCCGATGTGCGCTATTGGGGGTTCGGTCTTGACCTCATGGTCTGTCGTGAGTCCGGTTGTCGCGGAATCGCAGGTCGCATACACCCAGTAGTCATGCGACACCGTGAGGTAGCGCGACCAGCAGCAGCAGAAGATGATGCCGACGAGGAGCGCTGCAACACCGTAGTGCAGATACGCCCGCTTGCCGCCCGCCTGGCGCCACAACGCAGGGCCGACATCACGACGCGAGCGCAGCCCCGAGACGAATTGGCGCAGGAACGCAGTCCTCTGCCACATGAGGATCTCGAGCCCGCCCATCGCCAGCACCGAAACCTCGATGACCTGGCGCATGCGATCGGGCGAGAGCCCGATGACCCAGCCACCGCCGACAAGCACAGTGACGCCGACCCATACCCAGGTCCGCCATTCCCACTTGCGCGCCTCGCGCCATGGCTTGGTGTCGGTGAGGGCGGGCTCGAGATATCTCGCCACGATCAGTGAGCCGATGACGGCCGCAGGCGCCAGCGCCGTGAGCTTGGCGCCGAACGCCAGGCCGGCAGACGCCGCCATGAGGTAGAGCGTGCCGCGCCATTGCCGCGCCGTTCGAGCCGCCCAGTGCAGCAGGAACGTGTAGTAGAGGAAGGCCACCCAGAAGATGGCGATGATGTCGATGACACCGATGCGCGATTCCACAAGAGCCAGGCCGTCGATGCAGACAAGTGCCCCGGCAACTGTGGCAAAGAAGCGGTCGCGGCGCAGGCGCAGTGCTATGAGATACATCAGCCCTGCGAGCAGCGACCCGAACACTGTCGTGGTGATGCGCCACGACCAAGTGTTCACTCCGAATGTATTGAGCGCCGGAGTCATCAGGATCTTCGTCAGCGGCGGCTCCGGATCAAAGTAATCGACGGCGGGTTGATGAAGATCCTTGGAGGCGTCGGTCGGGAAGTAGATCTCATCGAAGACCATGCCGCACACCGATGTCGTCGCCGTCTCGCCCGGTGCCACGACGATGGGCGTCGGGCCCGGCTTGGCGGGCGGAATCGTGATGTCGGCGCACTCGCCGGGGTTAAAGGGATATCCGAGACCGACATGCCCAGGATGTGCATTCCCAGTGATGTCGGGGAGATACACAGGCGACAGGAAACGGATGCCGAACGCGACAAGGACGATCGACGTGAAGATGATGACGTCGCGCCGCCCCAACTCCAGGAAGTTGCGCAGTCCGGCCCGCACCAGCGGCTCGTCGGCGGGTGCTGCACGCTCTACTGCGGCACCTGTACTCGGCATGGCGAAGCCGACGATCAGGCAGGAAGACACCAGCCACACAACGATGCCAACGTCGTGCTGTGTCGTCAGCAGGATCGCCAGGCAGATGCCCGCCTGAATGAAGTCCAGCGTGACGGCCAGCGCCGCGCCGAGGCCACGGCCGCTCTCCGAGGCCAGCGCCGCCGAGGTGATGGCGTAGGCGACGCCGATGAGGACCATGATCAGGCGGGCATCACCGACGTCGGTCTGGGAGACGCTGTTGAGCATGTCACTGGCGCGATCGGTGCCGGACACCGCCAAGCCGAAGAAGAAGAGCGCCTTGAGACCCGTCAACAGGGCTGCAATGCGGGCGCGAAGCTGAGTGGGCGGGATCAACGGCGCCCCTTGCGCTTCTTGGCTCTGCCCGGTGCCGGAAGGATGCGCTCTCCGAAAGCGGTGATCATTTCCTCGCGGAGCGAGTCCGCGGTGGCGACGGGAAACACGAGATCGGCGCCGCAGACGGAACGCTCTCCCACCGCCTTGTTGCCCCGAGCGTCCAACGCAGTGTCCGAATC
>JBEPVH010000061.1:0-8184 GCA_041691115.1 bacterium
GCGCAAGGGCAAGGGGCCGTCGGACCACGCGCCCGTCGTCGTCGACTTCGACTACTCGGCGCCCTGACCTCAGTACAGCTCGGTCTGAACCATGCCCCTGTACATGCCGAACACGCTAACGCCGTAGCGGCCATCGCTCGCCCAGTTGTGGGAGAGGCCACCGAGAGTTTTCGCCTGGCGGCCACCCCAGTGCGGTGAGACATCCGGATGTGCCAGTTCCACGCCGTTGCCGAACGCAACTTTCTTGAGCAGTTGGATCTGGCCGCGGATGCCCTGCCGCGGGCTGGCGAAGCCGCTGCCGGACGCGATGTTGTCGTAGTGGGCGATGCCGGCGAAGTTGTTGATGCTGGTGTCGCCGTTGGTGAATCCGCCTGTTTCCAGGACTGCCTGTGCGAACGCGACGTCCCCGCGGATCCCTTCGGCCGCGCCTTCGACGACGTAGAGGTGGGCTATGCGCTCGATGGGGACATTGAGGCTGCCGCTCGAGCTGTAGTTCCGATGGAACCAGTCGGCGAGTTGCGGCCCCGTCAGTGAGGCGGTGCCGACGAAGGAGTCGTCCTGCTTGAGGAACGAAGTCTTGGCGTCTTTCAGTGCCCTGGCCGCAGCGTCGCGGCGTGCTTTGGCCGCGGCCCTGTGTGCAGCGGCCTTCGCCCGGCGTACCTGCTGCGCAGTCGGTCCAGGGGGAGCCGTCGTCGTCGGAGCGGCGGTTGGCTCGGCCGTGGGCGTCGGGTGTCCTCGGGGTGGCAACGTAGCGGCCGGCTGCTGCGTTGGCGTTGCGGTCCCGCTGGTGACAACGCCCGGGGGGTGGTACTGGATCAACGGCGGCGGCGTCGTGGTCACGAATGACGGTGTCGGCTGAGGGAATTCCGGCGCCCCGACGGAGTCCGGGGAATAGGGCTCCTCCGTACCGTTCTGGCTGCTGAGTGCCGGTGTCGCCGAGGTCACCAACATTCCCGTAGTGACCACGGCAACAGCCACTCGGATGCGAGCCGTCGCCGAACCGCTGAGCGGCCAGGACAGGCGGTGGGAATGGTCCGTGCCAGGTTCGGGCGGGGTCGCCGTGACGGCGGGGCCGGTGTTGACGGACCCGGGCAGGTCGACATCCAACGTCGAGAAGTCGATGTGCCGGGACTGCGAGTCCCGTACCTGAGGATGCAAAACGATTTACTCCGCCATGTCGCCTGTCCTTCCTCACTCACACCGTATCGAAGGACCCCGGACATTTCACGGACAACTCGCGCCCTGAAGTCGCTTAGCCCAGCTCGGTCTGAACCATGTCCCCGTAGCGGCCCATGACGGCCTCGCCGTAGTTCCCTGCGCTGGCCCAGTTGTGGGCAAGACCTCCGACCGTTGTGGTCTGACGTCCGCCCCAATGCGGTGCGACATCCGGATTCGCGAGTTGCACATCGTTGCCGAATGCGACCTTCTTGAGTTCCTGAATCTGCGCACGGATCCCCTCGCCAGGGTTGTTGAACGCCTTGCCCGAGGCCGCGTTGTCGTAGTGGTTCATGCCGGCGTAGTTGTTGATGTGCGTGTCGCCATTGGTGAACCCACCGGTTTCCAGGACCGCCTGTGCGAACGCGATGTCGCCACGGATGCCCTCAGCTGCTCCCTCCGAGATGTAGAGGTTGGCGATGTCCTCGATCGGAACAGTGAGGTTGCCGTTGGAGCCGTAGTTCTGATGGAACCAGTCCGCCAGTTGCGGCGCTGTCAGCGAGGCCGTTCCGACGAACGAGTCGCCTTGGGTGAAGACGGAGAACTTGGCATCCTGGGTCGCTTTCACGGCCGCCGACCAGCGCGCCACGGCTTCAGCCTGGGCCACTTCTTCGGGAGTGGGTGGAGGAGGCGGCGGAGCTGTTGTGGTGGTGGTCGTCGGTGGCTCCGTCGTCGTCGTTGTCGTCGGACTGGCTATTGCCCGGCGTGTGGCGGCACGCTCTGCCCGCGCGTCCTGGCCGCCATCGACAACCACCTTGCTATGCGGGTGGTATTGGATGAGAGACGGTGGCGGCGACGTCGTGGCGGTTGCTGGCGGGAAGAACTGTGGCGCCGGCGCCGCGACCGCAGCCGGGCGATTCGCCGTCGTCGATCCGGTCACGCTGCCGAGGGCAGGTGCGGCCGAAGTTAGCAGCAGCCCAGCGGTCACCACCGCCGCTCCGGCCCTGACACGGCGGGTTGACGAGCCGTGGAGCGGCCATGACAGGTGATGCGAGTGCTGTGGCGGCTCCGGCGTGGATGCGGCGACAGCCGTTGTTGCCGGGATGGTGGTGGAGGACACAGGCGTGTCGACATTCAGCCTTGTGAAGTCGATGTGTCGGGACAGCGAGTCCCGCGCCTGAGGGTGCAAACGTTTACTCCGCCACGTCGTCTGGCCCCGGTGCCTCGCTCGAACCGTATCGGAGGTCCCCGGACATGTCACGGACAAGTCGCCCCCGTTGTTTGGGTGTCCAGGGAAAACAAGTCGCCCCCGTTGTCCGCCTGGTGTCCTTTGGAGCGGGGTAGCGTGAATCCATGGCTGACAGCGGTCCCAGTCCCGTAGCACTGTGGCGTGCCCAGGTGGTCTCCGCCATCCTCGACATCAGTGCGCCCGCTGCTGCCGCCGCGCCTGTCAGGGTCGAGATGACCATGCCGGCGATGAGCCACTCCGCCCTGGGTGCCACGTGGATGGCAGCAGTCGACCATCGCGACCGGGTTGGCCTATCTCGCAGTGCCCTCGGTGACGACGGCATGAGCGATCCCATCGGCTATGCGGTAGAACTGACGGGCTCAGCAACCGACGTTCGTGATCTTCTCGCCGCCTGGCTCCAGGTGGCTGACGTGCACTCGTCCGGTGATCCGTGGATCGGCACCGATGCCCACCGTGCCACGGCGATGGGGGTGGATCTCAACACCACCTACGAACGCGATCTCGGCTAACCGCTGGCTCGTGTTCGGCTAGCCAAATCCGGAACCCAGGTAGTGTGACCGGATGAGACCCGGCCTTCGTATCCACCGACCCCTGGGCCGCGCGGCGGTATGGGTCTGGTTTGCGGTGGGAGTTCCCGCCGCTGCGATCGCCATTTCGCTGGCAGTGACGCCGGCGGAAACCCTGCAAGTCGCGGGCCAGAGCGTGTCGGTGAGTGCGGCTGGATTCAATCCGGCCTTTCACGGCCCGGGGGAACTGAATCTGTTCGGTCGGACGATCCCGACGACCGTGGAATTCACCGGACCCATCCGGCCCAAGGTGCAGTGGTCTGAGGTGGCGCATCTGGACCAACTCGTCGACGCCGTGCAGCAGAACGAACCGGTGGGGCAGGTACTGCAGGACGGCTGGGGCCGCTACTTCCTCCACGAGGTCGCCATCGCTGTGGCGTTCGCGCTCCTGCTCGCTGCGGCGAGCGCACGAATCCTGCACATGCGTCTGCGCCTCTCCTCGGTCGGTGTCGGTATTGCCGTCGTGATCGCACTCCTGGTCAATGGGGGAGGCGTCGCCGCCGCCGCGCACGGCCTGCAGCAGGTGGCGCGGGAGACGGCATCCCTTGACGAGCTGGTGGGCCGCAAACCTCTGCAGATCCCCGGTGCATCAGCCACCAAGTCGCTGGACACGCCCGACGTCGTCGTCATCGGCGACTCCACCGCGGCGGGTGCTGGCAATACCGTGGCGGCAGACGCCGGACGCGCCGACATCGCGTGCCGCAGAAGTCCGGATGCCTACGCAGGTGCGCTGGCGTCGGTGAACGACTGGCGAGTGGTCAACCTTGCATGTACCAACGCGACCATCAAAGATGGACTCTTCGGCAGCGAACACATCAACGGGGTTGACCTGCCGTCGCAGCTCGAACAGTTGAAGCGCTACCCGCATGTGCGCACCATCATCATTTCGGTCGGCGCCAACGAGGTTCACTGGGCCAACCTCATGGAGTTGTGCCTGGCATCGCAGGCGTGCGATGACGCCGCGTCTGATGCCTGGTTTCAGCAGACTCTTGACGGCTTCGCGCTGGACTACTTCGATCTGCTCCAGGAGTTGAAGACATCGTTCCCCGCGTCGCGCATCCTCATCAACGCGTACTACGAACCGCTGTCGGATACGCCGCACTGTCCCGCGGCGTATCACGTGACCGCGCAGAAGGCACTCAACCTGCGGGCCCGTCTCGACGCCTTCAATCGCGTGCTTGAGGACGGCGCACGGGGATTCGGATTCAGCGTCGCCCATCCCAGCTTCGCGGGGCACGAACTGTGCACCGACCAGCCGTTCATCCAGGGGCCGGGAGACGACGCGCCGCTGCATCCCAACGCGGCGGGAGATCTCGCCATTGCTCTCGCTGACCAGAAGGCACTTGCCGACGCGGAGCCACATACCACTCCAGCGTCCAGTCAGACGCCACGCGTTTCGGGGACGCCGGGCACAACCACGGCCGCGCCGTAGTTCTGTCAGCCGCCCTCGGCTCGCCGCTGACGCGCCGCCGGATCCTGGTTGTAGAAGTCACGAAGCATCTCGTACAGCTCGGGCTTCTTGTGATGCATCTCGACGGGCTTGTCGAAGAAGACTTCGGTGATGACGGCGAAGAACTCAGCGGGATTGACGCCTCCGTAGGAACGCAATAGGTCGCCACCGTTGCCGCTGCGAATCAGGTCGTACTCGGCATTACCGACGTTCGTCCAGCGCGCGTACTGCGCCCTGGTGTCGAGCGGGGGCGTGCCGTCGACACTGCCGTCGAGCATGTCCAGCTTGTGAGCGAATTCGTGGTAGACGACGTTGTGCCCACGTTCGGCGTGGCGCGCATTCTCCTGGGCTTCGTCCCACGCGATGAGCACGGGTCCGTTGTAGCTGGCGAAACCGAGAACGTCCATCGGCTCGTCGGAAAAGAGACCGTCGCCGACGGGTCGTTGTCCGGGCTGCACCACCGCTGTTGGTGACACGATGATGGAGGTGACCTTGTGGTAGTAGTCGTAGTCGAGTCCGAGGATCAGCAGACATGCCATCGCGCTGATGGTGACCTTGATCTCGTCGGTGAGCGTGAAGCCCGCCGAGGCCTCCCAGTATTTGTCGACGAGGATGATGCGAATGAATTCCTCGAGCTTCTCGCGCTCGGTGTCATCCAGCATCCGCCAGTGCGCCACACGGTCAGTGAGCAACTGCCGCCATTCCTCGGGGAACGGAGTTGCCAAGGCTTCACGACGGCGACCCCGGCGGGTGAAACTCACCCCTCGCCGTCCCACGTGATGACAACCCAGGCGCCCAGTGACGATATGTTCGGCTGACGCAAGACAGCGAGGGCGTGGTCGCGCGCGGTGATGACCATGCCGCGTCGCGGTGTGCCCGGTTCCGCCTCGTAGCTGTGCACCGGGGATGTGAACGAGCCCCCGTCGTAGGAACGCATATCCAGAGCGAGGATGACCCGGCCTTCAGCGGCAAGTGCCCGGATCGCATCGGGTGCCAGCACCAGCGGCCATTCGATTTCGCCGGGAATGTGCGTTAGGCGCGCCGCTGAGACCACGGCCTCGGGCAGGAACGTCAGATCACGCATGGACGGGACTGTACATGCCTGTACTGCGGATCACGTGACGGCAGCCCGCCCTTGGACTGCCGCGAGCGCAGGCTCGGGCCGCCGTCGTCAACCGGCAATGGAATCCACGATCTCGCCGACCTCGGCGGCACATCCCCACGAGAGCGTGAAGCCGGCTCCGCCATGGCCGTAGTTGTGGATCAGCCACGTGCCCGCCGTCTCACCGGCGAGAAGCCGAACGGAAGACCGCCCCGGCCGTAGCCCCACGCTGGCACCAAGGACTGTTGCTGACGCCACCGCCGGGTACAACTCCGCGGCGCGCTGCAGGATCGCGGCGGTCTCGTCGGGATCGGGCTCGAGCCTCACGTCGCCGTGCTGGCTCGTTCCGCCGACGAGGATGTCGTTGCGGCGGGGGAAGACGTAAGCGAGAGCGTTGTGCGCGTCATCGTCGATGAGTGCCTGCGCCGGCGCCGGCCCGCTCACGCGGACCGTTTGGCCCCGAACAGCATGCAAATCGTCGTCGGCGACGAGGTCCAGTGATCCCAGGCCCGTGCAGTTGATGACGATGTCGGCGAAGGCGATAGTTTCGTTGAGGTCATGGAGCTCGCGGCGCTCGATGGCGGCACCGCCTTTCACAACCGCGGCGAGCAGGTGGGGCATGTAGACCGACACGTCAATGAGCACCGAGGTGAACGTCTGCGTCCAGGGATAGCCTGTCCCGGCAGGTGCCGGCTCGGTGGTGAGGTCGGGGAGCAGGTCATGCCAGTCCGGTATTGCGGGCTCGGCGTCGAAGAACATGCGGACGGGCATGAGATCGCATCCGGCCGTGGGGTGTTCCCTCGCCAGGTCGCGGAAGACGGCCAGGCCTGTGGCGGACCAGCCGGGCACCTTGTCGGCCGGACCACACAGATAGGGGAACCAGATGGCCCCGGCCGCGTCGGACGTGGTCCCCGGCGGCAGGTCCTTGGCCCAGATCGATACGGCGTGGCCTCGCCGCTGCAACTCGTGGGCCGTGGTCAGGCCGATGACCCCTGCCCCGAGGATGAGGATTCGTGGCGCCCGGCGAACCATGTCCGGCAGCCTAGCCTCCGGCTCAGGAGCCTCGCGGGACCATTGCGACCGCCAAGGCTTTTGCCTCTTCCAGGCGCGCTCATATTCGGCGGGTGGCCGATTTGGCTCGATTTGACGGCGACCGGGGAGAAAATTAGATAATTGAGGCTCAATGCTCGCTGTGAATTCGTACCCCCAGGCCTACATCGACGACTGCCGCTGGCGTGTTCAATCTCAGATCGACGCCTTCAAGAAGCTCGCGTCGACGGCGCGAAAGGAGGGCGGGACCGCCATGACCGGTGCTATGGCCGGTTTTGCACCCCTGTTCTTCAACAACATGGTGATCGTCCTCGACGGTTACTTCATGCATCGCAGCCGCATCATCGAAGGCAAGGACGGGAACCCCTGCAACGAGGTTCGCCTGCTCTGCGAGTCGATGATGACCAACGACAACATCCTGGCTGCGAGCAAGGTCATCAAGTACGTGCCATCTCGCTCCGTTGTGAAGCTGGAAGTCGGCGACAACATCGCCCTCACCGAAGCGGACTTCGTGAGGCTGCAGGACGCCTACTTCAACGAGATGACCCGCAAGTTCTCAGACGTTCGCAAGACCGCCTGACCTTCCGGTGGCCCAGTTCCCGGCTCAGCCGGAACCTCTTGTTTCGCCTGACGGCATGTACCAGTGGGATGGTGCTGTGTGGCAGCCGCGCCAAACCGCGGTGGCCCCGCCGATGCCGGCTCCGATGTACGGGATGCCCATGCCGATGGCGTATCCAATGCAGATACGCCTGTTCGCCGCTGACGTGGAGAGCGGCCAATTGCCCGGCGTCTGCATCGTCACCGGCCAGCCGACGGATGCCCGCCTGACCCGCCGCTTCGGCACGGTCCACCCCCTGGCCCTGGTTGGGCTGGTCATCGGCCTTCTCGGTGTACTGATCACGATGTTCTTGATCCAGACGCGCATCAAGGGATCCGTCCCGCTTAACGCCGCTCTTGTCGCGCGCTGGCACGGCCGCCGAAAGTTGTCCTGGATCTTCATGGCACTCGCCGTCGGTCTCATGGTGCTGGCCATTGCAATCGGCAGATCCGGCTACGGCACGAGTGAAACGCTATTGGGCGTCATCGGGATCTGGAGCGTGCTGGGATCGCTTCTGCTCTTGATCCTCACCCCGATCTGCTTTCTCAGCGCTGAACGCGCCGCGGGATTCAAATGGAAGGTCATCGAAGACTCGTATTCCGGCAAGGCCCTGCAGGTTGAAAACGCACATCCCGCATTCGTTGCGGCGCTCCATGCCTGGCACGCGCAGCGCATGCCCACGTCGCCGGTTGGATACATCGCCCCGCAGTTGCCGACGCCGCCGGTTGCCCCGGCCGTCTAACCCGTCGCGAGACGGTCCGCCATCTCCTTGCTCACGGTCTCCTTGGCAGGAAGCTTGGCTTTGGGGTCGAATGTCAGCAGCACATCGCCGGTCCAGCCGATGATGAGGTCGATCGCGGCGTCGCCGACGACCCGTCCCGAACTCGCATGGAATACATGTCCGAACAACATGTGGATGTCGCCGCGGCGCCCGTTGTGCTCCGCGTGAAGCGTTCCGCTGCTGGCCCGGCGTGCCGCCTCGGCCAGAAACTGGTGGACGTCCTTGTCCTCAAC
>JBEPVH010000062.1:0-8176 GCA_041691115.1 bacterium
GGGACGAGGCGGGGGCCTACGTGCGTACACGGTTCGCCTCCCCCTCTCCCGCCTGAAACTGCTGTAAACCGGCGGCTGGCACCGCGAGTCTCTGAGGCACAACTGTGCCGGGAGATATGCAATGACAGGAATCGTTGGTTGCGTCCACGCCATGTCCGCCACATCTGAGCTGGCTGCGGCGCACGCCCCGCTGGACGCCGCTCTCTCGGTGGTTGAGGTGGTCGCCGCGAGCGCCTTCGTCTCAGGCGCCCTGCTGCGCTACCAGGCCTCCGCGCTCACTCCTCTGGATCTGCTCGGGCTGATCGCGCTGGCCGGGATGGAGGTGACGGTGGTGACCGGATACGGCACTCCCACGGCGCTGCTCGGCGCCGAGGCCCTCATCGGATTTGGCCTGCTGCGCCGCTGGCGAGCATCGGTGGCATTCGCCTACGCGGCCGTGGTGACGGCGTCACTCCTCATCACGATTGCCCACCACTCGGTGGGCGCCCTGCCGCCCACAGGATTCGCCGCGGCCATCGTATTCGCCGCCGCCGTGGTCGCCCACGGATACCGGCCACTCGGGTCCGTCGGAGCGCGTCAAAACCGCCGCGATCCCACAGCCTGCTAAAGTTCGCTCCGCCATGGCTGAACTCGTTCTCGACGTAACCACGCGCACTGTGCGCGGCCGCCACAACGGTGCAGAGCGCCGCGGGGGATCTGTTCCCGCGATCCTGTACGGCCACAACGTCGAACCTGTCGCCCTCAGCGCGGATGCCCGCGCCCTGGCCCGCATCTGGCAGCGCGCCGGACGCACCCACCTCGTTGAACTCAAGGTGGATGGCGCCAAGTCGATCAAGGTGCTGATCAAGGAGTTCCAGCGCGAGCCGCGCTCGTCGCTCCCCGTTCATGCCGACTTCTTCGCGGTCAACCTCCTCGAGAAGCTGACTGCAGACGTTCCCATCGTGATGGTTGGCCTGTCGCCCGCTGTCGAGGAACTCAAGACGGGCCAGCTGATCCAGCCGATGCCGAGCCTCAAGGTCGAATGCCTGCCGCAGGATCTGCCGTCGCAGCTCTCGGTGGACGTTTCCGTCCTCGCCAACATCGACGACCACGTTCTGGTCGGCGACCTCGTGCTTCCCAAGGGCGTGGTTCTGATCCATGCCGACCTCGAGGATGTCCTCGTCAAGGTGATCCCGGTTCGCGTCCAGGCAGCCGAGGAGCCCACCGAGGCCGAGGCAGCCGCTGCCACAGCCGCGGCTGAGGCAGCCGAAGCAGCAGCAGCCGAGCCCGCTTCCGAATAAGCGACGAGTTCGCGCAGCGTTGCGCGATCCCCGGATGTCCCGTACGCTCGGCGAAACCGCCTGAGTTGCGAGATATGGCCTCACTCTTCGTTTCTGCAACATGATGCTCGCCGCGATCCCCTGCGATACCGGGTCGTCGTTCTCCGACCTGTGCCTCTGGATCCAGGACCGCGATCCCAGCGGCGTGCTCGGGCCCATAGCGTCGCGACTGCTGGCGCCCGTCATCGTCTTCGTCATCATCGTGGTGTGCGGCCGCCTGATCCGGCGACTCTTCGCCCGCACTCCCGCACTGGCGCGCGACCCTCAGGTACGCACGCTCGTGCACAACGTCATCACCGCCCTGATGTACGTCTTCGCACTGCTGGCAGCCCTCGTCGCCGCCGGCCTTTCCATCTCCGTGCTGCTGACATTCGGTGGTCTGACATCACTGGCAGTTGGCCTTGCCTTCCAAGACGTCCTGCGAAATCTGCTCGCCGGCATCTTCCTGCTTGTCGAGCAGCCGTTCAAGATCGGTGACTGGATCACCGTCGACACGTATTCCGGTGCTGTGCAGACGATTCAGCTACGCACGACAGCCCTTCGCACGGCCGACGGCCGCCTTGCCATCGTCCCCAACCTCGCGTGCTTCAGCCATGCAGTCATCAACCACTCGGCATTCGATCACCGCCGCTTCACGGTGTCATTGCGCGTCGCGCGTCAGAAGAACCTCGCCGAAGTTCTTCCCCGCGCCGCCGAACTGCTCGGCAAGAACCGTAGCCTCGCCAAGAATCCGGCACCGGCGGTATCAGCCCAACTCGACGGCGAAGAGTTCGTGATTCATTGCCAGTACTGGCTCGACTACCGCGCCTACGACTCCGACGAGGTAGCAGCCGATGTAGCTGCGTCGCTCGCCGAACTGGGCATGAAGCCCTGACACCGGGGCGGCGGCTTTACCTGGCGTCCTGAATGACCTTGGTCAGCTTCGCTTGAGCAACGTCGTTGCCCTCGTCGGCCAGGCGACGGAGCTCCGCAACATCACCGCGTTCGGCGGCGAACTCAGCCAGTTGGTCGGCAGCGACATCACTCCCCGAATCGACCAGCCAGCGCAACTCTTCAAGGTCGCCACGCTCCGCGGCGAGCACGGAGAGCCTGGCTGCAGCGACTTCGTTGCCGGCATCAACCAGGCGGCGCAACTCTTCTCCGTCGCCCCTCTCCGCTGCGAGGTCGGCTAAGCGGTTCGCCGCTTCCTCGTTACCTTCATCAGCCATACGCCGCAGGTCGCCGAGATCAAGCGAAATCATTAATCGACTGTACGCTGCCCGGACCCGTGACCATCGGAGCCGGCGAGAGGCAGAGCCGAATTAGCCGACGGCGGCTGTACTGGCACCCCGCCGCTTGATGTCGACGTAGGCACGATTCGGTGCTCCCAGATAGATCTGGCGCGGACGCGCGATCTTCTGCTCCTTGTCGAGCAACGACTCTTCCCACTGCGCGAGCCATCCGGCGGCGCGGGGAATGGCAAACAACACAGGGAACATCTCGACGGGAATGCCGATCGCCTTGTAGATGAAGCCGGAGTAGAAGTCGACGTTGGGGTACAGCTTGCGGCTCACGAAGTAGTCGTCAGACAGCGCGATCTTCTCAAGCTCCATGGCGATGTCGAGCAGAGGCGATGAGCCGGTGACAGCGAGCACCTGATCGGCCATGCGCTTGATGATCTTGGCGCGCGGGTCGTAATTCTTGTAGACGCGGTGTCCGAAGCCCATGAGGCGTTCCTTGCCTGCCTTCACGGACTCGATGAATGCGGGAACGTTGTCGGGCGTACCGATGCGCTCGATCATGCGCAGCACTGCCTCGTTGGCACCGCCGTGCAGCGGACCGTACAGAGCGGCGATGGCGGCAGCCGTCGCGGAGTAGGGATCGGGATGCGATGAACCGACAGCTCGCATGGCGTTGGCCGAACAGTTCTGCTCGTGATCCGCGTGGAGGATGAACAGCACATCGAGCGCCTTCTCGATGGCGGGATCCGGCGTGTACGTCGGCTCCACCATCTTGAACATCATGTTCAGGAAGTTGCCGGCGTAGCTGAGCTTGTTGTCCGGGTAGTTGTACGGCAAGCCGCGGGAATGCCTGTACGTGAAGGCTGCGATAGTCGGCATCTTGGCGATGAGCCGGTAGATGGAGACGCGGCGCGACGCTTCGTCGTGAATGTTGCCGGCCTCGGGATAGAACGTCGCCAATGCGCCCACGGTTGACAACAGCATTCCCATGGGATGCGCGTCATGGTGGAAGCCACCGACGAAATTCTTGACGTTCTCGTGCACGAGGGTGTGGATAGTGATCTCGTGCTTCCAGTCGTCGTACTCACTCGCCGTCGGCAGTTCGCCGTGGACCAGCAGGTACGCCGTCTCCAGGAAGTCGCTCTTCTCCGCCAGCTCCTCGATGGGGTAGCCGCGGTAGAGCAGGATGCCCTGATCGCCGTCGATGTAGGTGATGGTGCTCTTGCACGACGCCGTGTTGAGGAACGCGGGGTCGTAGGACATGAGACCGTGGTCACCGGGATCGTCCGGATCGAGCTTCATTGCGTTAAAGGCAGTCGCCGGGATCGAGCCGTGCTCGATGGGAACCTCGTAGGTCTTGCCCGTCCGGTTGTCGGTGACGCTCAGGGTGTCGGCCATTGATCCTCCTTGTACCGGAGTTTGCCACGGCGATGCGTTCGCAGCCCGGATAATCGCCCCGGCCGCCACCCCTGGCGAGCCTGGAGGGACACCCGTGATCGCCTTCGATCTGCCGCTCGGCTTCGAATCCCAGAACGCCGACACGGTGGCTGCCGCCGCCGAGGCCGATGGCGTGGACGGCGTCTGGTCGGTCGAGGCGGGCCACGATCCCTACCTGCCGCTGGCCTTGGCAGCCAGAGCGACGTCGACGCTCACGATCGGCTCGGCCATCGCCGTCGCCTTCCCGCGCACCCCCATGGTTCATGCCCAGGTTGCCTGGGATCTCCACCGCATGGCGCCCGGGCGGTTCATTCTGGGCCTGGGAGCCCAGGTCAAGGCCCACAACGACAGACGCTACTCAGCGCCCTACGACCGCCCCATCGGGCGTCTGCGGGACATGGTCCGTGCCATCCGTGCCATCTGGGAGTGCTGGCAGGAGGGCGGCCCCCTGAAGTACGAGGGCGAGTTCTACAAGCACACGCTGATGACACCCTTCTTCAACCCCGGCCCTGTTGAAGCTGACGCGCCCCCGCCGATCTATCTGGCGGCTGTGACCGAGGCGATGCTGACCATGGCGGGCGCCGAAGCCGACGGCATTCATGTGCATCCGCTGTGCACCGAGGCCTCGCTGGACAAGCTGACGCTGCATCACGCACGCACCGCGGCGGCCGCTGCCGGCCGGGATCCGGCGTCCCTGGGTTTCGTGGTCGCGGCCATGCTGGCCACCGGCAAGACGATGGACGACGCCGTCGCGGCACGAGAGCCGATGCGCTCGCAGGTGGCGTTCTACGGATCGACGCCGGCCTACCGCCAGATTCTCGAGATCGAAGGACAGGGCGAATTGGCCGACAAGCTCCACGCTCTGTCGCGCACGGGCGGATGGGGTGAGATGCACTCGTTGGTGAGCGACGAGCTTCTCGATAAGTTCTGCGTGACAGCCACGTGGGATGACCTGCCGGAGGCACTCGTGGAGCGCTACAAGGGCCGCGCCACCCGCCTCATGCCCTACGCGGTGGCCGACGACGGCACGCCATGGAAGGCCATCGCCAAGGCCGTGCGCGAAGGCTCTGCCTAGACCGGGTCGGCTGTAGCGAGGGACGGATCGGCAACACCGGCCTCGGCGAACCCGCGAGCCCGCAGCACGCAGGCATCACAGGTGCCACACGGAACATCGGCGCCGAGATAGCACGACCAGGAGAGCTCGAGCGGGGCGTCGAGTTCGCGTCCCAGAGCAACGATCTGCGCTTTCGTCAGGTCCAGCAGTGGCGTACGAATGTCGATGGGATTGCCTTCGACGCCGCGGCGCTGGCCCACCAGGGCAACCTGGCGGAAGGCATCGATGAACGCGGGGCGGCAGTCCGGATACCCCGAGTAGTCGAGGGCGTTGACCCCGATGTAGACGGCGTCGGCGTCGCGCGCCTCGGCAATTCCGAGTGCCACCGACAGAAAGATGGAGTTGCGCGCTGGGACATACGTCACGGGAATTGCATCGGCGTCGGCGGCGGCGCCCTGGGGCACGTCGATGCTGGCGTCGGTGAGGGCCGAGCCACCCCATGCTCCGGCGTTGAGGGTGACCGTCAGGGGTATGACACCGAACCGCGCCGCCACCGCCGCCGCACGCTGCAGTTCGACGTCATGACGCTGACCGTAGTCGAACGTGATGGGGATCAGGTCCAGTCCGTCCTGCGCGGCGACTGCCATGCACACGGTGGAATCAAGGCCTCCCGACAGAAGAACCACGGCGCTGCTCATCCCCGGTAGTCTACGGCGCGTGCCTGAGGACAATGCGAACCGCATCGTGCTGCTGCGTCACGGCGAGACCGAGTGGGCTCGGACAGGTCGTCATACAGGACGGCAGGACATTCCGTTGACGGAGACTGGCCGCACCCAGGCGCGCGCTGTCGCGACGTCGCTGCGTGAATGGGAATTCACCGCCGTGATGTGCAGCCCTCTCGTGCGGGCTCGCGAGACGGCTGATCTTGCCGGAGTTGGCACAAACGCGATCATCGACCCCGACATGCAGGAATGGGACTACGGCGACTACGAGGGCCTGACGAGCGATCAGATCCGTCGGACAACACCAGGGTGGGTCATCTGGAATGAGGGTGTCCTGAACGGCGAGTCCGTGGACGATGTCGCTGCTCGTGGCGCCCGTGTGTTGCAGCGGGTCAAAGAGATCAAGGGAAATGTGCTGCTGGTAGCGCACGGTCACTTCCTGCGCATCCTCACAACCGTGTGGCTCGACCTTGCCCCCATCGAAGGGCGGCGTCTGGAGTTGTCACCGGCAGCGCTCTCCGTTCTGTCTGAAGAGCGTGGTTACGCCGCCATCGAACGCTGGAACGACAACAGCCATACGCGAGGCGACGGTCTGCCCTGACGATGGGCTAGCGCGCTGCCTTGGCGGTGAGCGCCGCACGCAACGGCAGGAAAGCCCGTTCGATGTCGACGTTGAACATGTCGAGAACCTCGCCGGCGAATGAGATAGTGCCCAGCGCCAGGACGCGCTTTCCGAGTTCTGCTGTGTTGAGGTCGCGGAACTTCGGCAGGTGCTGCTGGTTGCTGAAATCAAGGTGCGGCGCGTCAACGCGGACCTCGACCACGCGGAGACCTGCAAGCTCGCCGAGAACGCCGTCACGATCCTTGTCGTCGGCGAGACAGACAACAACCGTGTGGGGCTTGCCGCCCTCGCGCTCGAACCACTCACGCGCCGCCCGGGCGCCGGTGGCGTTGATGGCGGCGTCGAGGCCCCACGTCTGCTGCTCGCGGGTATGGACCGACAGCCGGCCCGGCAGCGACACGGTGCGCCACACGGCCTCACGTGCCGGAGCCTCGGCCTTGCCGACGTTCATCTCCTTGAGCAGCTCGACAGCGGCGACCACACCGAGACGCGCGTTCATGCCAATGAGGCCGCGTGGCCAGTCCGGCGCCAGCTCAACGTCACCACCAGCGACCATGAGCAGGCGCCGGTTCTTGGACGCCTCGCGGATCTGGCGATCCAGTCCGGGGTGCGTCTGCGCCACGGCACAGACGGCAACGGTGGCGGGACCGATGATGCCCAGCTTGTTGGCGGCGACACCCTCGATGGAGTCCCCGAGTGCGGGGATGTGCTCCCCGAAAATCGATGTCACCGCCACGACTCGCGCCGGGAAGAGCGAAATCTCGTCGCTGCCCCCGCCCATGCCGGCCTCGAGAACAACTGCCTCACACCCCGCATCGAGGAAGTGGCGTACTGCTGCCAGCGTGTACAGGCCCGTCGGCGAGAGGTAGCCGCCCTCGGGAAGTTCCGCGGCCACCCGTCGGCGGGTCTCGTCGATGCGTGCCGCGAGGCGGGCGTAGTCGGGTGCCGAGATGGCTGTACCGTCGACGCGAATCCGTTCGCGAGACGTGCGGTAGCCAGGGGAGGTGAGCAGACCTACCCGGATGCCGGCCGCAGACAGCGTGGCAGCGGCGTAGGTGGCAGCGGTGCCCTTCCCCTTGGAGCCGACCACAGCGATCACGGGCCAGGCGTGCTTGGCGATGCCATCGAGGTCGATGCCGAGATGACCGGCGAAGGCCCGCGCCCGGGCGAGGCTCCGCGTCACGCCGGGAGCCTTATGGGCGTCCCGCTCCACAAAGAACGCCGCATCCTGCGGCGACAGGGCCGAACTCATGGGCGAATTGTGCGAATTTGCGAGGCTGCGGCGCCTCGGCGGCGACAAAATCGCTGCGTTGGGACTGGCCACATATTCCTATGCCATGCTCACGCCTGAATGGATGGCCCATCGCACCGAGTGCTGGTTGTCGAAGACTCGGCCGACATCCGAGAGATGCTGCGGCTTCTGCTGGCCGCCAACGGCTTCGACGTCGAGACGGCCGGCGACGGCGGTGAGGCCTTGGAACTCTGCGGCAAGAGGCTCCCTGACATCATCGTGACCGATCTGCGGATGCCCAATCTCGACGGCCTCGACTTGGCCCGGGCCGTCCGAGAGACCGAGGCAGACCTGCCCATCGTGATGCTCACCGCCTACTCACTCGATGACGAGAGGGCCCGGGCGTTCGCCGAACTGCCCGGTACCAAGGCGCTGTCGAAGAGCCAGCTCACGCTACTCGCACCCACGCTGCGGGAATTGCTGGACACCTGACCCGAAGGTCTCGTAACGGCATATGGCAACGCTAGAAAGGCCGGGTGCATGCGGGGCATACTCACGCTAGACCAATGCC
>JBEPVH010000063.1:0-8022 GCA_041691115.1 bacterium
CCCCTACTCAAGGTCAATCGCCGGTCGTGGCTGCGGTGCCCACGTGCGTTTACGCATGACGTCGGTGTGGCTCACTTCGTCGTTGGCTGTGCGCACCAGGCGGTCGGTGACGAGCCACGTCCCGGGCCCCGTGCGGCGTTCCACGTCGACGGCGCAGATGGTGACGCGACGCGCTCCGGCCATGCGTCCGTCCTCGCTGTAGGTCGTCTCGACCCACTCCTTGCCGAGATATTGCTCGGCCTCAACAAGGGTGTTGACCCTGTCGGAGTTGGCCAGGCCGACGATCCAGGTGTGCCCTTCAGTGTCCTCGCCGACCATGCGGTAGCGCAGCGTCTCCATCAACTGCTCGATCTCGTCGCTGAATTCGCTGGGCAATTGCGGTGCGTAGGGCCTGACGTCCTCAGCGACGTGGTAATGCCGGGCGCCCGCGGGAACGCGTTGCAACACCCATGCCTGAGGCGTCTCACTCCAGTTCCAGGCGCCGAGCCAGCGCTCCGGATGTCCCCATTCGGCTTCGCCTGAGGCGATGACGCTCTCCATGGCGCTCATGAGGACCATGGGATCAGGCGCACGCCCCAGCTTTTCACCAAGAGTGCCGCGAAGTTCCCAGTACTCGAGACCGTCCTCGGTGGCATCGAGGGCAGCCTCGACGACGGGGACCAGGGCGACGACCTCGGGGTCGGTGTCGCGAGGTGCCAGCGGATCGCGTTCTGTCATCCCAGTGCCCTTTCGGGGCGGGACGCGAGGGCATTGCGCATGGCGCCGAGGGCAGTGGCACCCGCTGTGGCGCCCAGTTGTGTGCAGTACTCATCCCATAGCGGCAGGGTCCGCGGCAATGTCTTGGTCCAGCGCATGGTATCGACGGCGTTGAGAATCTCGGCTACTGCTGCATCGCGTGTCTGGGACGTCACCCGCTGCGGATCAGCGGCGGTGGCGGCCACCAGGTCGGTGAGACCGGCCGCGGAGAAGCCGCGGTGCGCCCACACTGTCAGCAGCGCTGCCTCGGTGGTTTCACCCGTCAATGCCATGCCGCGGAGGAGTTCGTGGACGAAGGCGACTTCCGACGGATAGTGGTTGTGGTACTCGGCATCGAGAATGCCGGGGATGACTTCTGTCATACCGGTGCGCGTCAGGAACTCATTGATCGACGTCTGCACGAAGAGTTCAGTGCCGCCCTCAAGAAGCAGCTGGGCGCGCTCATCCTCGTTGGTGGCGATGCGTTCTTTGACGTAGGTCTCGCGATCCTGGGGACCACCGCCGTGCGTCATCTCGTGGAAGAGGGCACCCAGTGATTGCTTGATGTCCTCGACATCACGGCGCATCCACGGTCCCGTCGTTCCCGCCGCCTGCAGTGCCTCCTCGAGCCAGCTGACGACGCGCTCCTCGACGGCGATGACGCCCGTGGAGATGTCGAACCACGCCTTGGCGTACGGGTTGTCCTCCATCACGTCGAAGACCTGCACCCAGGACGTGGCACCCATGATCTGGGCGGTGGCACGGACCAGAGACGCCTGGCGGGCCGCCAGCGCGGGATAGCGCGCGAAGTGATCGCGGGCGCCCGTCAGGTCCATGTCCATGGACGTGGCGACACCGCGATCCCTGAAAAAGGCGTTCTCGTCGTCGATGGTCCAAGCCATGTACGCGCCATCGTGGCCAAGCCCTGCGGACACCTCACGGACAAACTCGCCCGCCGGGTACCATCAGCGATGCAGTAGAGGGGGAGTGCGATGCCGGGCATCGACGATGGCGGTGGCTTCAAGCCCGTCCACGAAAGGGATCAGCCGATCTCGTACGGCCCCATTGTCATGGGCGCCGACATGGCTGAGGGCCGCTCCCGTATGGGTTGGTGGATTGCCGGATTGTGGGTGTTCTTGGCTGCGGGCACCTGGCTGGGCATCCATGCCATGAACTCGGCGTCGGTAGCGATTCGTGATCCCCAGGCGGCCCCCGCCCAGACCGCCGGCGTGCTCGCGGCGACGGCAACGCCTGCCGCGCCGACTGCCGTTGCCGTTCATCCGACAGCGTCGGTTCCCTACGTACGCGTCGGGTCGCTGGGCGACACCTTCTCCATCGAAATACCGGGCGACTGGATCCACCGCATGGATGGGACATACGCTTCACAGCCGTTCCACGCTCGCGAGATGGCGGGCCGTGAGATCTGGGTCAACGTCGATCCCGCCAGTGGCGGCGCCTATGGGGTCAAGCCGTGGGCGACGCGAGCCGGGCTGACCGACGTCACGACGGGCGGCACGGTGGCTGTCAGCGTCGCCGGTTCGCGAGGCCAGACCACGCCTGTCTTCTACACCGAGAACGGCACTGCCAGGTCGGCGGTGATCATCGACATCCTCCACGGCAAGAACCGCTTCACGGTGATCCTCGTGGGGACTCACGACCAGGCGGCGGCGCTGATGACGCTGAGCGACCACATCGTGACGTCGTGGGAGTGGTCCTACTGACCGAGCGCCCTGGCGATGACGGCTGCCACGGGTGAGCTGAGGACATCCTCAATGGGCGCCGGCAGAGGGATCTCCCAGTTGGGCCAGACGGGGGCGACGGTGCCCGGCATGTTGGGCCGCAGTGGTGTCAGCGCCGCGTCATCGAGCGAGGCGCCGATGAGGCGCGCCGGCGAGCGCGCCAATGTCGCGTAGGAGCGTTCGACGACGTCGGCGATGGGCATCTCCTCGGTCAGCCCCGCCATCCGTGCCAGGTGGCGCCGGGTGCGCTCGGTGGCTGCCACGTTGGGAGCCAGATTGCGTTCGCGCTGCGCCTCCAGATCAGAGCCGCTCCAGAGTCCCGCCAATGTCGGCAGATCATGAGTGGAGATGGTTGTCAGCGTCTCGCGGCGGGTGCGCTCCACCGGAATCACCGGACCGAACGTCATCAACTGGTAGCCGAGGATGCGACGGCGCCGCAGTTCGGCGCGCACGCCGCGCTCGACAGTACCGAGGTCCTCACCGACGACGAACGCAGAGGCGCGCGTGCTCTCCAGGGCCAGGATGTCGAGCAGTTCATGATGCGGATAGCGCACATACACACCTGCCGACGGCGGCGCTCCCGGGGGCACCCACCAGAGCCGGAACATACCCATGATGTGGTCGATGCGTACGGCAGCACTGCCGCTGAAGATGGCGCGGAACATCTCAATGAACGGCGCGAATCCGGCGGTGCTCAGGGCGAACGGATCGAACGGCGGCAGACCCCAGTCCTGGCCGCGCGTGTTGTAGATGTCGGGCGGTGCGCCGACGCGGAATCCATCGACAAACACCTGCGGGTGTGCCCAGGCATCGGCTCCGTCGGGCCCCACGCCGACAGCGAGATCCTGCATCAGGGCCAGTCCGGTCGGCTGGGCGTTGGCCACCTGAACATCCGTCAGCCACTGCAGCCACTCGTGGAATGTCACCCGCAGTGAGTGGCGCGCGGCAAACGCCGTCACCGCCTCTGACCTGGCGTCCTGCAATTGCTGCGGCCAATCGCGCCAGCGGGGCCCGTGGACCTCGGCGATGGCACTGTGCCGGGCAAATCGTGTCAGCGAGTCACCGCAGGCCTGGCGATAGCGGAGGAACTCCGGCTCATCGCCGTCGCGTGCCGCGAAGAGAGCCTCGAGCGCCTGGCTCTTGAGCGCCCACACGGCGTCGCGGTCGATGCGGCTGCCGGTGTTGAGAGCGCGGCCTTCGGCGTCCAGGCGCTGCAGCAACTCACCGAGCTTGGCGGCGCCGGGCAGCGACGGTATACGCAGGTAGAGCGGATTCCGATAGAGGCGGCTCGACGCGTAATACGGCGACGACTCCAGCGGCGGCTGGAGGCCAGGTGCGTGCAGAGGATTGATGAGGACGAACCGCGCACCGTTGCCGGCGGCGTGGCCGGTGATGGTCGCCAGATCGCCGAGATCGCCCATACCCCAGGAGGCACGGGAGCGCGCCGCGTACAACTGTGCTGTCCAGCCCCAGCCCGCCAGGTCGCGGGGCAGGTGGCAGCGGCCCGGCGAGACGATGAGCCGGCGCTCCGAGCCGTCCGCGTCGATGAGCGTGTGGTACCCGTCCTTGATGGTGCGGCCGACGACCTCGCCCGCCGGATGCGATTCGCCGTCCTCGGTGAGGATTTCCCGGGCACCGGCCGGCAACGCGGATCCTTTGCGCAACACCAGGGCCCCGGTGCGCGCCTGCTCCGACGACGCGCCCAGACGCTGCACGAGGAGGTCGACAGTATCGGGATCGGCGTCCACGTCGGTTCCGTCGGCGGCGCGATAGCGACTGACGATTCCCAAAGCTGCGGGATCGCCGGCGAGAGGGGGGGAGGTCACCGCGCAACCTTATGTGACGGCCGCTGTTACACGTTGTTAACGCTGCTTCACGACGCGTCGGTGTCTCGTTCCTCGCCCAACATCGCGTCGTCACCGACGGCGGCGCATGCTAACTCTCGGGCGGACCCCCGCAGGCGGCCCGCCCCGCCACAAAGCCCTCCCTTCCTCAGGGCCGCTGTCGAAAGGTAGCGGCTCTTTTTTTTGCGCGAGAGGTGTGTCATTCGGGGTGCCGAAGGCGCTCTCGTCGTGAAGCGACAGCGGCACGATTCATCGTGCCGGGGGGAGTGGGAGCATCGTAACCGCCCTGCCGGACGGTCTATGAGGCGGCGAGGGGGCATCCCCCTCGCAAAGCAATTACGCCTGCTTGGGCGAGCGGACCGACGCCGGCGTGAAGGAGTCCTTCAGTGCCTGGCGCCAGTGCGAGTTGATGGCCCGCTGCACCTGGATGTTGGACCACCACAGAGGCACATAGGCCACCTGGTCGCGGACCACCCGCAGGTGCATCTGAAAGAGCCGCCGCTTCACCGGGACACCGAAGTCACGCGGGTAGAAGATGCGGTAACTCATGTACAGGATGATGCAACCGAGGAGCAGCGCTATGAGCTGCAGGTACTCGGAGGTACTGACGGCGGTGGGCGAGAAGCCGAGGATCGTCGAGACCATCGATGACAGAGTAGCGCGGCACTCGTGAACCTGATTTGACGTTTCGGTGATATCAGGGGAGCGGCTGCGAACTGTTACAGACGCTCGTTAAATGAAGAGAGGGACCGCCTTAGCGGTCCCTCCCATTCGCTGCACGAGTGCTTAGAGCGACGCGGGCTCCGATGCATCCGATGCCTCGTCACTGACGGCGACAGGCTCGGCGCCGTCCTCCAGCAGTGCTCCATTGTTGTCGTGGGCCGTTACCTCAGCCTCGGCCTCGGCGGAGGCTGCCAGAGCGGCGGCTGCCTCATCCTCCTCGTAGAGGCGCGCTGCCTCCTCGCGGAGCTTCTGGTAGTAGTCAAGACCGGTGCCCGCGGGAATGAGCTTGCCGATGATGACGTTCTCCTTGAGGCCGCGCAGCTTGTCGATCTTTCCGGAGATGGCCGCTTCGGTGAGGACGCGGGTGGTCTCCTGGAACGATGCTGCCGACAGCCAGGACGCCGTGTTGAGGGCTGCCTTGATGAGACCGAGCAGAACCGTCTGCGCGATCGCCGGCTCGCCGCCCTCGGACAGTGCCTTGGCGTTGGCCTCTTCCCACTCGAACTGCGAGACGATCTCGCCGGGAAGCAGGTCGGTGTCACCGGCATTCTCGATGCGCACCTTGCGCATCATCTGCCGGACGATCACCTCGATGTGCTTGTCGTTGATGTCCACACCCTGGCTGCGGTACACACGCTGCACCTCGCGCACAAGGTAGTTCTGGACTTCGTCGCGACCACGGACCAGCAGCAACTCCTGCGGCGAGATCGAGCCCTCGGTGAGCTGATCGCCGGCGCGAATCGAGTCGCCGTCCTTGACCTTGAGCTGGGCCGATGCGGGAACCGCGTATTCGCGGGCCTCCTCGTCGTTGGTGCGGACGAGAAGCTCCTTCTTCGAAACCCGGGTGATACCCGCGTACTTGCTGCGGATAACGAGCTCGGATCCGTCGTCGGACGTGCCCTTGATGAGCTCCTGACCTTCGACCACGTTCTGCCCGTCCGCCACCAGGACCGATGCCTTGGCAGGGATGGCGTAGGTGCTGTCAAAGACGTCCTTGGCGGCGACCTTGATCTTGAGCGTCTTGCCCTCACCGCGAACGATCTCGACGGTGCCGTCGATTTCGGAGATGAGTGCCTTGCCCTTGGGAACGCGAGCCTCGAACAATTCCTCGACGCGTGGCAGACCCTGGGTGATGTCCGAACCACCCGTCGCCACACCGCCTGTATGGAACGTACGCATCGTCAGCTGGGTACCGGGCTCGCCGATCGACTGAGCGGCGATGACGCCGACTGCCTCGCCGATTTCGACGAGACGTCCGGTGGCCAGGTTGCGGCCGTAGCACGCACGGCAGACACCCTCGCGGGCCTTGCACGTCATGATGCTGCGGACCTTGACGCGAGGCACCTGGGTCTCACGAGCTGCGTACATCTTGCGACCTGTCTCGTCGCTGATCTCTTCGCCGGTATGCACCACGATCTCGCCGTCAAGCGTGACGTCGGAGGCGGCGATACGACCCATGTAGCGCTCCATGGTGCGATCACCAAGGCGCTCGTTCACCGGCACGGCTGCTTCGGCAACGTCGATCCAGATACCTGCCGATGTCTCGCAATCCTCGATCCGGACGATGACGTCCTGAGCGACGTCGACGAGACGGCGGGTGAGGTAACCGGAGTCAGCTGTACGAAGTGCCGTATCCGCCAGACCCTTACGGGCACCGTGAGTCGAGATGAAGTACTCGAGAACGGTGAGGCCTTCCGAGAAGTTGGCCTTGATGGGAAGGTCGATGATCCGGCCTGTCGGATCCGCCATGAGACCGCGCATTCCGGCGATCTGACGAATCTGCTGCACCGAACCACGGGCTCCGGACTGCGACATCATCATGACCGAGTGGAAGGAGTCGAATGACTTCATCGTGGCCTTGGTCACTTCGTCGGTGGTGTTCGTCCAGATCTCAACTGTCTTCAGGTAGCGCTCGTCCTCGGTGATGAGGCCGCGGCGGTACTGAGTGTTGACGTCTTCGACGGCACCCTCGGCGAGGGCGATGAGGCCTGCCTTCTCGACAGGGGTCTTGATGTCCATCGCCGACACCGTCACGCCTGCCTGAGTGGCATAGCGGAAGCCGAGACGCTTGATGTCGTTGACGATGATCGCTGTGGGCGGCGCGCCGTGGAGGTCGTAGCACTCCTTGACGAGCTGGCTGAGCTTGCGCAGGTCGAGGACTTCATTGCGGAAGACCATCGACGGCAGGTTGCTCTCGGTGGCGGTCTTGCCCAGCGGCAGCACCACGTTGAAGATGAGGCGACCCACGGTGGTGGCCACAAGCTGATGGCCGTCAGCCACGTCCTCACCGGGACGGTGGGCTACGAACCAGGCGCGAGGCAGGCGGACGCGAACGTTCTGCTGCAGCGTGACCGCGTGGTTGGCGAAGGCGAGCATCGCCTCGTCAACGTCGGAGAACGCGTGCAGTTTGCCCAGACCCTCGGGGTCGGTGGGGGGAGCCTTGCGCTCCTGCGTCAGGTAGTAGGCCCCGAGGACGATGTCCTGGTGGGGCGCCACGACAGGCTTGCCGTCCGATGCGCTGAGGATGTTGTTGGACGACATCATCAGGTTCTTGGCTTCGGCGACCGCTCCCGAGAAGAGGGGAACGTGCACTGCCATCTGGTCACCGTCGAAGTCGGCGTTGAACGCCTTGCAGACCAGAGGATGAATCTGGATCGCCTGACCCTCGACAAGCACCGGCATGAATGCCTGGATGCCGAGACGGTGCAGCGTCGGTGCGCGGTTGAGGAGCACAGGATGGTCGTGGATGACGCCGTCGAGGACGTCCCACACCTCGGGCCTGACGCGCTCGACCATGCGCTTGGCGCTCTTGATGTTCTGCGTGTAGTTCTGGTTGACCAGCTCACGCATGACGAACGGCTTGAAGAGCTCGAGCGCCATCTTCTTGGGCAGTCCGCACTGGTTGAGACGCAGCTCGGGGCCGACGACGATGACCGAACGGCCGGAGTAGTCGACGCGCTTGCCGAGCAGGTTCTGACGGA
>JBEPVH010000064.1:0-7970 GCA_041691115.1 bacterium
GAGCGGCCCGCGCGGGCGCAGGCACCGAGAAAACCGCCGGCTAGCGCGTCGCCCGCACCTGTGGGATCCATGACGACAGCGACAGGAGCCGCCGGCTTCTCCACGACGCCTGATGCCGTCACGACGGCAGCCCCCTCGGGACCCGCTTTGACGACAACGGCGCGCAGACGTCCGCGGCCCAGCAGCGTAGATGCGGCGGAGCGCCAGTCAGCATCATGGCCCGGTGCCAGAGCCGCCAGCTCGGTCCTGTTGAGAAAGAGCACGTCCGATGCTTCGGCCATGGCGTCAACAGCGGCCCGGTCCTTGTCGATCCATGTGGTCATGGAATCGGATCCGATGAGACGCGCGTTCGATTGAATTTCAAGTGCCGCCTGGATGTGCGGACTCATCGAACCGAGAAACAGGATGGGCGACGATGCCGACGCATCGTTGAGAACCGGCTGCCATTCAGCATCGCATCCCGGCTCGGACGGTTCCTCGTCGGCAATCCAGCGGCGGTAGTCGTGGACGGCATGCCAATGGAACGTGCGCGTCGGCGATACCGTCATGCCCGACAGGTCGACAGGAAGATCCGCAAGAAGAGCTCGGAACTCGGCCTCCGTGTCGGCGCCAACGATGCCGTTGAAGTGCACGGTGCTGAACTCGGCCGCCGCCAGCGAGAAGTAGACGGCGGAGCCGCCGTGCAGGCGCGGCCGGTGGCCGTGCGGCGTCGTGATGTCGTTGAGGTGCACCGTGCCGGCGACGGCGATGTCCCAGGTCATGAGCGGATTGTGGAACACATGCCCCGGCCAGGTGGGGTGTCTATTGGCCGGCGGTGCTGGAGCGGGGACCGAACAGCGGGATGATCGGTGCCAGACCCAGCGAAGCCCTGTCGATCTGGGCTGCGTGCATCAACTGTCCCTGGGTCATGAAGAGGACGTCAGCGACATGCTCGGGACGCCGGTCCAGGCCGAGGTCATCACGCAACTGGGGATCGACGGCGGCGATGAAGGCAACCGTCTCGCGCCACAAGGTCGGCGGCACCATGCGCATACGGCGCACCTTGCACTCCTCGACGAGGCGCAGCAGCTCATCGGAATGATGCAGGCGGCCCCGGGGTTTGACGCGGTGGCTGCGGCGAAAAGCGGCGGCACGCTCGATGTGAGCCAGCTCCATCACCGTCCGCTCGAGCCTGCCCTGCGGCTCGTGGGAATTCGCGTCAATCATGCGGGGCATTGTAGGCCGCGAGAGCCGAATTCAACCCTCGTTGACCCGTCCGTCACCGCCTGCGGCAACGGCTTCCGGATAGCAGATCGAGAGCCATTGACCTGCCACGCCGACCAGATGGACGGTGCGCGGCACCACGAGGCTGCGCCTGCCGTTATCCAGCGTGTATTCCACCCTGAGTTCGGCCACGTGGTTGTAGGCGACACCCGATTCGGGGTCGATCCAATCCTCACGCGAATCTGTGGATGTGACCTTGGCCCCCTGGAGATGACGCACCGCACCACCTGCCTGGGCTGCGGCGAAGGCGTCGGCGGAGCCCCAGGCACGGCGGCAATCAGGTGCCAGGAGGTCGAACGCCCGCTCGTAGCGGCGGGCTCGCATCAACTCAACGAACACGGCCTCGGCGAATGCGGGATTGGCCCGCGGCCGACCCGGTGACGGGGCGCGGCCACGCTCATGGCGCTCCAGGAGTGCTGTCACCCGGGTGCGCCGGGATACCACAGGGGTATCGGCTTCGACGAGCGTGGCTGTGGCTGCGGCGCCATGCGACCAGAACGTACGGGTGTTGGCATCAACGAGGTGAGCGAAGGTATCCGTCGTGCCGGGATCGGGCGTCACCCTGCGGCGCCCGAAGAGACGGCTCATCAGCCTCATTGCCTACTCCTCATCGGCGGCCGGGGGCACGACGGCGCAGACTGCCGCCACATCGGTCATGCCGAGCCGCGAGCGCTTCAGGGCCTCGGCAACAGCATCTCGGGCCACGAGCAGGTCGCTCACCGACAGCTCATCAAGCCTATCGATGAGGGCCGCGACGTCAGTCTCGACGTCGGCGACACGGGGCGCTGCCATGACCCGCAGTGTGCCAGGTCGAAAACAGGTGGCGGGCGCGCTTGTTAGGATCGCCGCCATGCCTCAGTCCCTTCCTCGCATCGTCCTCGCCGAGAACGAAGCCGCCGTGGCCAAGCCCCTCGTCGCGCAGTTGCAGAACATCGGACACGACATCACCTGGGTCGACAACGTTCGTGAGCTCCGCGATGTGATGGAGGTCGGCGATGTCGACGTCCTGATCCTCGCCAACACTCTCGACACCGATGGTCTCGAGTACCTGCAGTCGATCCGCTTCGCCCCTCACCATCCCCGCGGCGGTGTCATCGTCATCTCCGACAGCGTTTCCGCGCGTGAACGTGGCCTGCAGTTGGGAGCGGCGGCGGCGCTTCCCAAGCCGCTCATCGGCGATGACCTCCTGACCACCCTCGCGGAGTTGCTCGCCCTCAGCTGACCCTGGGCTCCACCATGTCCTTGCGTGCCCGCTTCACCATCGCGGCCGCCGTCGTCGTGGCACTCGTGATCGTCGGATTCGTCATCGCCGTCGACGCCGGATATGCGTCACGTCTGCGCCGTGATGGCATCACCGAGGAACACATCAGCACCGCCGTCGGCGAGCTGACACGCATCCTCATCGGCGTCGGGCTGCTCGGGCTCGGACTGGCCGGCGCACTGGCCTGGCTCGTTGCAGGCAGCGCCATCGCACCCGTCACCGCCCTCATCACCGCGGTCGAATCCGTTGCCAACGACGGCAATCTCGCAACCCGCGTTCCCTCAGGGGACCCGCGCGACGAGATCGGCCGCCTGTCATCGGCATTCAACTCGTCGCTGGCGCGTATCGAGGTGATGTACCAGGCGCTGGAGGCGGTAATCATCAAGCAGCGCCGGTTCGTTGCCGACGCCTCGCATGAGTTGCGCACCCCACTGACAACGGTGTCGTCATGCCTGGAAATGATTCATCACTACCCGGAGATGCCCGAACCGCAGCGCACGACCGTGCTCGACGACGCGCTTCACGAGGCGCAGCAGATGGCCCGCCTGGTCGACGATCTGCTGACGCTGGCGTCGATGGATTCGGGCGAGCGCCTGCAGCGAGCGCCGTTCGACTGGTCAGCACTGCTGGAGCCGGCGGTCAACGACGCCCGTCGCGACGCAGCGCCACGGGCAGTGAAAGCCGACATCGCCAACGACCTCGGTACCGGCGTCGGCGACGTCCGCGCTCTGCAGCAGTTGATCACCATCCTCGTGGGCAATGTGACAGCTCACACTCCTCCGGGAACCACCATCACGATCGCCGCTCAGCACGCCACAGCACCTGCCGCGGGGGTGGAACTCACCATCAGCGACGACGGCCCGGGCGTCCCCGAGGCCATGCGCGAGTCAATCTTCGAGCGTTTCGTCCGTGTCGACCCGGCGCGCCATGGTGACGCCACCGGCCTGGGTCTTGCCATTGCGCGCGCCATCGTCGCCAACCACGGCGGCACCATCAGCGCGAATCCCGTCGAGCCTCATGGCCTCAGGGTCACTGCGGTCATCGCACCGCTCCAGGCAACACCGGACAGGCGCCGCGCGCCCCGGCCTCAGCGCAGCGCGACGAAGGCGTAGGCCACAAAAGCGGCATTGAGCGCGAACCAGATGACGATGGCGCCGTTGACATACTTCGGCGCCGACCCCGGCTCGGTGTACCAGGCGTCCATTGCCGGGCCCGTCATCAGGTAAATGGCCAGCACATCCATTGCAATGACAAACGCAGCGGAGGCAAGGGACGGAGCGTCGCTGATACCCATCGCAGGCAGTGAGACCAGCGTCAGCGGCACCGCAAGAATCAGCGAGATCCGCTGCGCCTGACGGACCCATGCCTGGCGACGACCGAGCACCACGGCCACCACGATGAGCGCCCCGGCGTACGAGACATTGGCGACTGCAGATCCGATCTGAGCAGCCAACGGCAGGGCCACTTCCTTGCCGTTGACGATGATGCCGCCGGCAAACGCGGTCATCGCGCCGATGATCCCCACCAGCGCGCGGAGCAAGTCCCAGGTGTAGACGTAAAGCAGCCCTATCGGGCGTTCGGGCTTCTCTGCGACTGCTGCCATCGCCCGATTATGGGCGTGCCCCCTACACTCGCCGCCGTGAGCCGGATAGCCGTTCTCGGTGGTGACCAAACGGGCCAGGAACTTCTGGCCGAGGCCCTGACGGTCCTTGATCCCGGCGTCATCGGGATCACGCTCGACCTGGTCCACTTCGACCTCTCGCTGAGCAATCGCCGCGCCACTAACAACGGAGTTGTCAATGAGGCGGCGGACTGCATGCGGGAATGCGGTTTCGGGCTCAAGGCGGCAACGGTCACGCCCGACAAGCAGGGCGACGTGGGTTCGCCCAACGCCATCCTGCGTGAGCGTGTCGGCGGCAAGGTGATCCTGCGTACGGGGCGACGCATCCCTGGCGTGGCGGCTCGCGGCTCGGTGTCGGCTCCCGTTTCGGTCGTACGCATGGCTGTGGACGACGCCTACGGGGCCAAGGAATGGCGCGAAGGCGAGGGCGATGATGAGATCGCCTACCGCACGGAGCACATCAACAGGGGAACCTGCCGGGCCGTCGCCGAGTTCGCCTTCACCCATGCCGAAAAGGCGCAGGCGCGCGTCTTCGGTGGGCCCAAGTTCACCGTGTCACCCACGTACGAGGGCATGTTCAAGGAGGAGATGGACGCCGCAGCGCTGCGCCATCCCAACGTCGACTACGAGCCCCAGCTCATCGACTCCACGTATGCACTCCTGCTGTCGTACTCCGATGCGCTTGTCATCCCGGCACTCAACCGCGATGGTGACTGCCTCTCGGACTACGTCCTGCAACTCTTTGGATCACTGGCCGGAGCCGAGTCGATCCTTCTCGGTTTCGACACCGACCAGAACCATCCGTCGGTGGTGATGGCCGAGGCGCCGCACGGCACAGCGCCCGCCCTCGAAGGCAAGAACATCGCCAACCCGATGGCCATGTTCCTGGCAGGCGCAGCGCTGCTCGGCTACCTTCCCGAACCCGGTGCCAAACTGGCCTCGCGCGCCGTCTACGAGGGCGTTTTCGAAACAGTGCGCAGCGGCACGCGGACTGCCGACCTCGGCGGTCACTGCCTCACTCGTGAATTCACGGCGGCAGTCATTGAGGCCGTCAAGGGCAAGCTCGAAGTGTGGCGCACGCTCGGCGTGTCATGAACGTGCGGTCCGGCCTTGTGGGGTTGCACAATGCACGCGTGGCAGTCGCCCCTCCGATCTACCTTGACCACGCCGCCACGACACCGCTCGAACCTGCGGTGCTCGAGGCAATGTTGCCGTTCCTGCGCGACGACTGGGGCAATGCGTCATCGGTGCATTCCGCTGGCCGTGCCGCCCGCAACGGCATCGATGACGCACGCGACACCCTGGCCAAAGCGCTGGGTGCCCAGCCCCGCGAGATCATCTTCACGTCGGGCGGCTCGGAGGCAGACAACCTCGCCGTCCGTGGCGTCGCCGACATGCGCGGTGGCGGCCACATCATCACCTCGGCCATCGAGCATGAGGCTGTGCTGGCGACGTGCGAGATGCTGCGCGACATGGGCCGCATCGACCTGACGATCATCGGTTGCGATGGTGCGGGCCGGGTAGATCCCGCCGAGGTTGCGGACGCCGTGCGCGACGACACGATTCTGGTGTCGGTGATGCTGGCCAACAATGAAGTGGGCACCGTCCAAGAGATCGCCGAGATGTCGCGCCTTGTCAAAGAGAGAAACGCGACGACGCTCATGCACACCGACGCGGTGCAGGGCTTCGGCAAGCTCGACGTCAATGCTGAGGCGCTTGGTGCCGACATGCTGGCGCTGTCGGCTCACAAGATCGGCGGGCCCAAGGGCGTCGGCGCGCTCTACATGCACAGCGGCGTGCGCGTTCGTGCGCAGATGTCGGGCGGTGGCCAGGAGCGCGGCCGCCGCAGTGGCACCGAGAACGTCGCCGGCATCGTGGGATTTGCCGCCGCTGCAACCCTCGCACTGCAGCGCCGTGACGCAGATACCCCTCGCCTCCGCGAACTGTCACGGCGGCTTTCGCAGATCATCATCGAGGCAGTCCCCGACGTGATGATGACGGGCTCCGCGTTGCATCGCCTGCCCAACATCGCGTCGTTCGCCGTCCCCGGTGTGGCCACCGAAGTTCTGCTGACATCGCTCGACGGCGACGGCGTCTGCGCATCCGGCGGCTCGGCTTGTTCATCCGGCGCGACGGTGGCATCGCATGTGCTTGAAGCCATGGGCGTGGCGCCACAGGTGGCCAAGGGTGCGCTGCGCCTTTCGATGGGCCACTGCACCACCGACGCGGATGTCGATGCTGCAGCAGCCGCTGTGATCCAAGCGATTTCCCGGGCGCGTGCTGCAGCTGCTGCACGCGCGGCGCGCAGCACCATCTGACGTACTGCGTCACAGACGGACACGGGTAACGATCCCGTCAATCGGGCCGAATGTCCGTCCGATGTCCGTGGTCCCTCGCAGAGACTGCAATGCTCGGGAGTTCGCTGTGGGCGAAGCGCGCGGCTCTCGAAATAGGCGGAGGGACCATGGAACTGCCGGGCAGATTCGGTGCACCCAGGGATGCGGAACGCATTACCGCCGATGACGCACGTGCGGCGGGCCTGTGGACGCCGAAGTCGAAGCGGCTGGCGAAGAACTACTCGCCGGGCTACCGCATCGGCAAGACGATCGTGCTGCGTCCGACCACCACGTCGCTGCTCCGTGCCGTCGGCGCGTCATGCGTCGAGGTGGCCTCATCAGCGGCATCCGGCGTGGCATCGCTCCGCCCCAGCCGGTTCATGACCAAGCGGCTCACCGTCGCCGCGGCGGTGATCGCCTCAACCGCTGTGCTGGTTGGCGGCGGCATCACCCTTGCCAAGACCAACAACACTCCCGAGGGCATCGATCCCACAACGCCGGCGCTCATACACAACCCGTTCGGGGGTTCCCCAACAGCCCCGTTCACCTTCAATCCGCCGGGGAAGGGCAGTCAGCCTGTCGATGGTCGAGACGAGGATGCGATCCGCCGCCAGGCCGAGGTGGCGCGTCAGGAGGCACGCGCAGCGCTGGCCAGACAGAAGGCGCATCGGCAGGAACTGCGGGAGGCGGCTGCCAAACGTGCTGCCCACCGCAAGCATGTTCGCCACCTCCGCCACCTCAGAGAACTCCGGGCCAAGCGACTTCGGCCGGTGGCGCACAGCGGCCGCCTGGTGCACTGGGCCTGGAACCAGGTGGGCAAGCGTTGCGGCTCGTTCAACTTCTGTAATGCCTGGTGTGCCGTGTTCGCCTCGAAGGGCTGGAACGCGGCGGGGGGCAAGATGCCCGTCTACCCGCTGGTTCGCGATATCTACCGCTGGGCTGTGCGAAACCATCGTTGGCGCTCCGGCTCGGGTGCGTTTCACAAGCCCGGCGATCTCGTTCTCTACAAGGATGGCCCCGGCGTCATGGGCTTCTCGCATGTCGGCATCGTCGTCAACGGCAAGGGCCGGGGTGGCTCGATTCGCAACATCGAGGGCAACTATTCCGACCAGGTCTACGTGGTCGGTGCGGAGAAGACGAGTGACCCGGGCAACTGGGAGCCGGGCTACTACATCGGCGGATATGTGTCCTCGCGCAAATAGAAGGACGTCCGCCGGGGACGCCGCCGTACAATCCTAAGCGTGACAGTCGGGATTTCCAGCCAGGCCCTGTTTTCGATGCGGGTATCGTCCCGGGCGCACTACTCGTTGCGCATGATGACCGAGTTCGCCAAGAGCTTCGGGTCGGGACCTGTGTCGCTGGCCGAGGTCGCCCGCGTCGAGCACCTCCCCCTGGCGTACATGGAGCAGCTGGCAGGCCTTCTGCGCCGCGCCGGCCTCCTCGAATCCACCCGCGGCGTGCACGGCGGCTACTCGCTAACCCGTTCCCC
>JBEPVH010000065.1:0-7894 GCA_041691115.1 bacterium
GTATGCCGCCGGCCATTTCCCGAGACTGGGGTTGTGATGCTGAGCCGGATTCTCGCCGTGACCGTCGATCCCAACAACCCGGCCATCCCCGGAATCGGGCCGACGGCAGCGCCTGTCGACCCGGCGCTTGCCGCGAACTCGCTACCGACGATTGTGCTGACGCTCCTGATTCTGGCGACGCTCGTCGGCGCCCTCGTCGTGCTGTTCTTGCCCGGCGATACGGGCGACGACGACGCTCGAATGCGGGTAACGGCTCTGTTCGCCTCGTGCGTTCCGTTCGTTATGACGTTCTTCATGACCACCGGACAGATGAGTTCGGGTGATCCCACCACCGCAGGCCTGCCCACCGATGCATCGCAAACTGTGGGTGGTCTGGGGGAGTCGCATCTCTGGCTTTCCAGCAATCCGGTGTGGGCGCTGTACAAACTCGATATCGACGGCATCTCGCTGCCGTTGCTGATGGTGTCGTGCCTCCTCTTCCTTGCGGTGTTCTTCATGGAGTGGAAGCGCGAACATCGCCTGCGCCAGCACCTCGTCATGCTGCTCATCGTCGAGTCCGCTGTCAACGGGGCACTGCTGGCGCGCGATCACATGCTGTGGCTGATGTTCCTGGGCATGCTGACGTTGCCGCTGTACCTCCTCATCCGCGACCCGCATGGTCCGGCGCGCCACGATGCGCGACGCGAACGAGCGGCATCACTATTCCTTGGATTCAACCTGGCGGCGATGGCTCTGCTCGTCGCCGGCACTCTCTTGATCGTCACCCAAGCTGTGCCCCATCTGGTGGGTGCCCAGGTCGGCGGTGCCGTGCATCCGACGTTTGACATGTCGACTGTCGACGCGCAGACGTTCGACAAGCACATCCCCGTGGCGGGATTCATGCTGCTGATGACCGGCCTGCTCATCATGAGCGGCGGCTTCCCCTTCCATCGCTGGATGATTTCAGTGGTCGGTGACGCCGACTCCGGTGTTGCGGTCCTAGTGGCGGGCATCACCACGCGCCTCGGCGCCTACGGCATCCTTCACGTGGTCATGGTCACGTTCCCGGGGGAGGTGACGCGCTACTCCACAGCCATAGCCGCATTGGCAGTCGCGGGTGCCGCATGGGGTGTCTTCGGCGCTGCTGTCGAGGGTGACTTGCGACGCCGTATCGGCTATCTCTGTGTGGTGCAAAACTCACTCGTGCTGCTCGGCGTGGCCGGCGTCAACCAGGTGTCCCTCGTCGGTGGCCTGCTGGAGTTGATCACCGGCGGCATGACTGTCGGCGTCCTGCTGTTGGTGGCGGGTGCCGTCGAATCGCGGACACGACACCGCGAGATCGCCCGCCTGGGCGGCCTGGCATTGCGGGCACCCCGCCTTACCGCCTTCTGGGTGACCGCAGTGCTGTCATCGATCGGCGTGCCGCTGCTCGCCGGATTCACCGCCGACATCAATCTGTTCACCGGTGCCTTCCCGCAGCATCGCTTCGCCACCGTCGCCATGATCCTGGCGTCCATAGGTTCTGCTGCCGTTCTGCTGATGACCACGCAGCGGGTGTTCTTCGGAGCCCCGCGCGAGCATCTCGACAGGGTGAGGGACGGCGACAACTGGGAGTACACAGCCCTGACACCGCTGCTGGTGCTCGCTCTGCTGTACGGCGTGCTGCCGGTACGCGTCATGGGCATCATCGCCAACGGCGTCAACGCCGTCATCACCACTCGCCTGGCGTCGGGAGGTCCGTGATATGAGCGGCCATCCCTACCGCACTGAGATCATCGGCGGCTACGCCCCGCTCTTCGTGCTTGTGCTGACAGCCGTTCTCATCGCGGCGCACGCGCTGCTGCGGCGCGACGCCGAGCCACGGTTCCATCGCTTGACGGCACTCGTCGGTCTGGTGCTGGCCGCTGCGACCATCTTCTTTGAGGCCTACCGCACGCGCTTCTCTGACACCGGCGTCTTCGTTACTGCGGGTGATCCGTCGCGTCTGGCGACCGGCTCGACAGTTGTCGACAGGCTGACACTGTTCGCCGGCATCGTCATCTGTGTTGTCGCGGTGCTCGCGATCGTTTTCAGCACCAGTGTTGCTGAACTCAACCGCCACAACTCAGCTGTCTTCCACGCCACCGTCCTGCTGGCGGCAGCGTCAGGTTATGCAGCCGTGTCGCAGCACGACATGGCAACGCTCTTCCCCGCGATTACCGCCCTGGCGGTCTGCGCCATGGTCCTTGCCGCCCTGTCCAAGACACGGGCGCGTTCGGTGGAGGCAGCCTTCGAGGGCGCCATCGTCACCGGCGTCATCCTGGCGACGCTGGGCTTCGGTATGGCGCTCATCTATGGAGTCAGCGGAACCGGGGACCTCTCTGCCCTGGGACCCGTCTTCGCTCACGCCCACATTACGGCGATCGTCGGCGTGGCACTTGTCATGCTGGCGCTGTTGTCCTTGGCGGGCGGACTGCCATGGCAGCGCTGGTTCGTCGATGTCGGCGGCGGTGTTCCTGCACCCATCGCCGGCGCCATCCTCGCCTTGGTCACTGTCCCGGTGTCGGTGACGCTGCTGCGGATCGCCGGCGATTCCTGGGGCGACAGCATCTGGTGGTGGCGCGGCGTGGCCGGAGCCACGGTGTCCCTGACTGCCATCTACTCAGGCCTCATGGCGTCGCGTCAGACGTCGTTGCGTCGCCTTGCCGCCTACACGGTCTCCGGACAGATCGCTGTCACGCTCGGCGGTGTCGTGGCGCTGGGACCCGGCATTGACGGCAACGGCGCCGGTGGCGGCGCAGCACTGCTCTTCGACCTGTGTGTCATCGTCGCCGCCCTGCTGGCGGTGACCAGCATGATCGGTGTCATCGAGGATGCCGGTATCGCCGACTCCATCAAGTCGGTCACCGGACTGGCGCATCGCACGGGCCCATGGGGCGGCTTCGCCATCGTCGGCGTGGTCTCCCTAACAGCCCTGCCGCCTCTGGGACTGTTTGCCGGGCATCTGATGGTCTGGGAGGCAATGATGTCGGCAGGGCAGGCCTGGGTCGTGATGTTCCTAGCCATCGCTGCGGCGCTGCTCGCCATCCCGCCCTTGCGGCTCGTTGCGGCACTTCTCGCTGAGCCGGAGTCGCCTGTGGATGTCCACGTGAGCCTCGGTGGCGCCGCCCGGGCCGCCTTTGTGCTGTGCTGCGTGGCCCCGCTGCTGGCGACGATGATCATCGAGCCCCTCATGCTCCTGACGACCTCGGCAACGTCAGCCCTCTGAGGCCCGGTACCCCGGTTGTTGCATTCCTGACAGGAACGTCCGGCGGGGTGGCCCCATAATCGAGCGGTGTCCGCTGCCCCCGGTCAACCCGCTCTCCAACTGCTGGGTCTGACCAAGACGTTCGGTGACCGCGTGGCCGTCGACGGCATGACGCTGGACATCGCGCCTGGTGAACTCTTCGGATTCCTCGGGCCCAACGGTGCCGGTAAGACCACCACCATCAAGATGCTCGTCGGTCTGCTGCGGCCGTCCGCGGGCCGGGCCCTCATCTGTGGCCATGACATCGTCGACGACACCCGGGCCGCCAAGGCGCTCATCGGTTATGTGCCGGACCAGGCCGCCTTCTACGACAAGCTGTCGGGCCGCGAGACACTGGCACTGGCGGCCGACCTCTACGGCGTCCCCCGCACCATCCAGGACCAGCGCATCTCGCCGATGCTGGCGACATTCAACCTCGAGGATCACGGCGATGACTTGGTGCAGTCGTACTCCCGCGGCATGCGTCAGAAGCTGGCCTTGTGCGCAGCACTCATCCATGACCCGCGCGTGATCTTCCTCGACGAGCCGACTGTCGGTCTTGACCCCGCCGGTGCGCGGCAACTGAAGGATGTGCTTCGCCATCTCTGCGCCGACGGCAGAACGGTGTTCCTGTCGACGCACGTTCTCGAGGTCGCCGAACTTCTCTGCGACAGGGTGGGCATTGTGCAGAGCGGCAAACTGCTCACTGTCGATACCCCCGAGGGAATCCGTTCGGGTGGCGATGCGACGCTGGAGTCGGCGTTCCTGCGCCTCACTGGTGACGCCGGTGAGGGTCTGGCTCCGTTGCTACGTTCTCTCGGTGCCTGACACACCTGCCGCGACTGCGGGTACGACGCAGTTGGTGCGCCTGCTGCTGCGCAATCGCGTGCGCATGGTCTGGAATGCCGCGTGGCGGCAGGGCAGGCAGCGCCGCCTGCTGACAGGCGGGGCTGCACTCATGGCGCTATTCGGCATGTACGTCACGTACGGCATCGGCTCGCTGGCTGCGCACAGCGGGCGCCCCTCCGATACCGCGATCGCGGGTGCGCTGACACTTCTCGCCGGGTTCAGCACTGTGACCTCCATCACGTTTGCACTGTCATCGCTGTACTTCGCCCGCGATCTGGAATTTCTCCACGCATCGCCGGCGCGACCACGCGTCGTCGTGATCTCGCGCATCTACACGCAGCTGGGATTCGGCATCACCGTTGGCTCCCTCCTGGCCGGGCCGCCGTTTGTGGCGCTGGCGCTGGCTTCACCCGGAGGTATCGCGTCTCTGCCGCTGGCGGCGTTGACTGTCATCGCGCTTGTCGTCGTTCCGCTCTGCCTGGCCACTGCGTTTACCGTGGTGGCGCTGCGCCTGATCCCGGCGCGCTTCGCTCGTGATGCCGGCGGTGCGCTGATCACCGTCTCGATCTTCCTGGTCACTGTCGTCAACCTGGCGCTGCGCGGCACCGAGGCATTCTCGGGGCCGCCGACAAGTCTTCCCGTCAACAGCCTCGGAGCCGGTGCGGCGGGGTCGCAATGGTCACCCGTGGGCTGGGCGGCACGGGCTGTGCAGGCTGCATTGTCGGGCGATGTCACCACCTGGTTCTCATGGTCGTGGGGTCTGATTGCCGTGGCGATCGTGCTGCCGCCGCTGGTTGCGCGTCTCATTGAGGCGCCGTACTACTCGGGTTACCTGCGCAACGCCACGGCACCACGGCGCACGCGCGACCGCACCCGCAAGCAGCGCCGCCGCTTTGCACATCTGTCGTCATGGGCGGTCATCGCAGCCAAGGATCTTCGCGAGGTGCGCCGTGATCCGTCGCAGATGGGTCAGTTGCTGCTACCCCTGGTTCTCTTCGCCGTCTATCTCGGCAACCCGGCGCAAACCGGGCTTTCTGCTGCCAACCTGCCGCAGTGGTTCCTCGTGGCACTCAACGCCACGTTCGGATCTCTGCTCTTCGCCGCCAACATCGCGCTGCGAGGTGTGGGAACCGAGGGCAAGCGCATGTGGCTGTTGAGGATTTCACCTGTGCGGCCGCTGGATATCCTCACTGCCAAGTACGCCGCCGGGTTCGTCATCTCGGCGATCCCTGCCTGTCTGCTCTTCTGGGTTGGGGAGACGCGCAGTCACGCAAGCCTGCTTGACGTCATCCTGCCGACGTTCTTCGTGTGCGTGATGATCGCCGGCATCGTGGCTCTTGCCGTGGGCATCGGAGCGCTCCGGCCGCGCCTGGATTGGACTGACCCGCGCCGTGCGGTGGGCATCGGCACGACACTTGTCTACCTGGCCATGGGTGCGGTGTACGTGGTTATCTGCTTCATCGTTCTGGGCGTGCCGTACGCGTTCTCCGGCGGCTCCACCGCCAGCGTCGCCATCGCCGACGCAATGATGGTGTTGATGACCGCAGGCGTCATCGCCGCGTCGCTCGCCGCCGGCGGCCGCAGTCTCGGACGCATCGAGATCTGATGGATGCGGCAGCGTTGTTGGAACGCACGTGGGGAGGCGGAGGAGAGATCTTCAGCGGGACGTCGCCGGGCCGCGTGACCCTCATCGGCGAGCATGTCGACTACGCCGGCGGCCTGGTTCTGGCGGCCGCCATCGACAGCTTCGTGACGGTGTCGGTGCGTCGCAGCGCCGCATCGACATTTCGAATCGTGTCGTCGGGCCGCACCGTCGAACGGGCGGAAACAATGCCCTGTGGCGACATTGGCGACCGGATCCTCGGCGCTGTCGAGGCGCTGCGCCGCGCAGGCCATTGGACGGTACCGGCGCTTGACATCGCCGTTGAGGCGTCGCTGCCGGAGTCGGCGGGATTAGCGTCGTCGGCGGCTGTGACGTGTGCCACGCTGATCGCCGTGCTTGGCCTCATCGGCGCCTCGGTCGCCGCCTCAGAGATCGTTGAATGGGCGCTTGTCGCCGAACGCGATATCGCGGGCATTCCGTGCGGGCCGCTGGATCAACTGAGCGTTGTCTTCGGCCGCAGTGGCGACGTCCTGCTGCTGAACTGCCTGAGCATCGAGGTGGATGCGCGGATCCCGTGGCGCTGGGACGATGCGGTACTTGTCGTCTGCAGCACGGCCGAACGCCATGACAACGGTGGCGACGGATATCGGCAGCGCGTAGAGGAGGCGGGCGAGGTCCTTGCCGCGGTGGGCGCGATGTCAGCGCAGGAGACAGTTGACCCGGCAGCACTCGCTGCGTTGCCGCCACCCTTGGATCGACGGGGCAGGCATGTTTTCACTGAGACGAACAGGGTGCAACGCGCCGCCGAGGTTCTTCGCTCCGGCACCGCCGCCGATCTGGGCGACATCCTCAGCGCCAGCCATGCGTCACTACGCGACGACTACGAGGTCAGCACGCCGCTTCTCGATGCCGTGGTGGCAGCGGCTACCGACGCCGGCGCCCTGGGTGCGCGCCTTGTCGGCGCCGGATTCGGTGGATCGGTTCTTGCCCTCTGCTCCGAAGCGGATGCCGACGCCGTAGGCGCCGCCATGACTGCGGCCGCCGGCGATGGCGGCGTGGCCTGGCAACTGCGTCCCGATGCCGGGGCCGCATGGATGAATCCCGGCACCGTCGTCTAGGACTAGACTTCGCGCCCGATGGAGCGCGCCGCCGACGTCGCCGGAGTGGCTCTGGGCTATTGCCTGGGGTCTGTCCCTGTCGGCCTGTGGATGGGACGCTTCCGCCGCGGCCTCGATGTACGCGAACATGGATCCGGGTCGACGGGCAGCACCAACATGCTGCGCATCGTTGGACCCGGTGCTGCCGCGGCGACGTTCGCTCTCGACGTCGGCAAGGGCGCCGCTGCCGTTGCGCTGGCTCGTTCCTTCGGCGCCACCGAAGCCGGTCAGGTGGGTGCCGGGCTGGCGGCGATGGTGGGGCACTCCTGGCCTGCCCTAGCCAACTTCCGTGGCGGCAAGTCGGTGGCGACGGCGTTCGGTGGCCTCCTCGTCCTCTCGCCCGGAGCCGGGCCCTGGGCAGTGGCGGGCGGCATCTCCGCTCTGGCCACGACACGCACCGTGTCGATCGGTTCGCTCACTGCCACGACAGTGGCGACGGCGGCGACAGCTGTTGAAGCTGTTCGCGGTGGCAACGCGGGACCATTTGTCTTCATGGGTGTCGCCGCGGCCCTCATCGTGGTGCGCCACCAGGAGAACCTGGTGCGGCTGTCGCGCGGCGAGGAGCCACGGCTCTCGTTGTCGCGTTTTCGCGGGAAGAAGACCTCCTGAGCGGCGCCGATCGCGACGCCTTTCTGGCGCGCCTGCAGCACGCTTTGCGCACACCACTCACCGCCGTCCTCGGCCTCACCGAACTAGCCGAGATGGGCTGGAAGGGCTGGACACCGGAGCAGGTCGAGGATTACCTGCACGACGTCCGCGGCGCCGCCATGCGCCTTCAGGAACTGACGAGCGTGCTCACCGATCGGCTGATGCTGCCCGATTCAGATTGGGCACCCGAGCTGGCTGATGTGGATGTTGCGGCACTGATTCAGCCGGCATTTGAACGTGCTCTTGAAGGATTCGACGGCAGCATGGTGGGCGCCATCACCACAGTACCGGCGCCGGTTCGTGGCGATGCAGCGGCACTGACGACGGCGCTGGCCGCCCTGATCGCCAATGCATTTGCCTACGCGGCCGACGACACGCCCATTGAGGTGGTGG
>JBEPVH010000066.1:0-7852 GCA_041691115.1 bacterium
GGCCAAGCCGGCCCGCGGTCATGCCAAGGTGGCCAGCTGAACTTCAGCGCGTGGGGGCCGAATGTCCGCCACATGTCCGCCATCCACGCCTAGCCTCAAACGAGGATGGACGACGCACCCACGATCACCCCCGCACCGCCGGAGCCCGAGGATGGACTCGATGCGGTTGACGACGAGGCCGTCGAGTACAAGACGGACCATCTGGAAGAGCGTTGGAAGCTGCACGACCACTACGTGCACATGTCCTACCTCTCGCGCTGCGGTGTCAAGTCAGGCATCCCCTCGGGACTGATCCTGGCGGCGATCTTGGTCGTCGGCGCTGGCATGGGATTCCTCGGCATGGCACTCATGGGGGCCGTCGGCGTCATCGCCAATCTCCGCGGCATGCGTTCCAGCTACAAGGCGATGCAGTTCGAGGACAACAAGGCCGCGACCGCATTCACCATCGACTGGCCCGAGGACGAGCCCGAGCCCACGCCGCTCGTCGCCACCGGTACCGTCTTCGAATATGTCGACCCGGCATCGGGCTGGGAATCGCTGGACCTGATCCGCGATCACTTCCCCGAGGTCGCTGCCGACATGCCTCCGGGCGCCAAGAACGAGCTCAAGCTGCGCGAGAAGGCGGGCGATCCGGAAACCGTGAAGATCATGTACGGCGCGCTCTCTCGGTCGTTGCAGCTGATGCTCGAGGCCTCGCCCGACGAGTGCTTCCCCATCGGCAACCAGTTGCATCCTCTGCTGGAGGAGCGCCTCGACCTCTTCGCCTCGAAGCTTGGTCTTGGCACCGTGGCGGGATGCATCTTCGATGTTCCTCTGCCGCGTGCCGATGGCGGCACCGTTGTCGCTCGCTACGAGTTCCCCGGTGACGGCACCATGGATCTTCACCTGATTCCGCTCGAGGCGCTGACTGCGTCGTCGCTGCAGGCGCAGATGGAGGCGATGGGCGTTCCCGCCGCCGATCCGCTGGCGTACAACACCGCCGCCGCCGTCTGGGCTGCTGTCGACAGGCTTGCGACGACATTCCCTGAAGTGTCAGCCGGACTTGCTCAGGTGGCCGAGCGCGTCACCGAGATGCGTTCCATGCCCGAGGGCGAGGACGCCTACGACGCCTCGATGCAACTGCTCAATGGCTGCATCACCGAAGTGGTTGCCCGCAGCACCGCAGAAACCGTCGATGCCCGTCTCGGCACCGCCGCCACACTTCTGGCCAAGGGAGCTGTCGACGGTTCGACGCTGACCATGCCTCTGGCGGGCGCCGTCGTTCGCATCACATTCCGCGAGAAGGCAGCCCATGGCTTCGAGGCCACCGTCTTCACCCCTGAGGGCGTCATGCACTCCGAGGAGACGGGCGAGCCTGCCGGCCCAGCCCAGACCACCGAGGTCGCTACGGCCCCGGCTCCCGCACCGGCGACGCCAGCCGGGGGAATCACCGGCTTGCCGATCGGACCCGCCAAGGGGAGCGGCCGGACTCTCTGAGCCGGCCTGCATTCCTGCGTTTGGCGCGTTTGTCCGCCGAATGTCCCTCTCCGTGAGCGGGCTTTTCCATACGCTCCCCGGTCATGAGCAATCACGCGATCACCGACAAGCTCGCCGCGGCTAGCGGCAAGGTATTCCACTACAGTATTCACAACCCCTACGAGCGGTTCATCGGCCGCAACTACGACAGGCTTCGCGACTGGAACGACCGCGACGCCAAGGTCTACCACAAGGTTTCCACCGAGCAGGAGACGGCCCTCGCCGACTTCAAGGCAGCTGCGAACCGTCCCACTCTGCTTAAGGCCTCGGGCCGCACCGCAGGCTGGACAGTTGCTCGCGTCAGCTCGGGTATCGGCACATTCGGCACCCGCTTCACCGTCGGCGTTGCCGGCTTCCTCGGCTACGTCGTCACCGGCCTGCTTCCCGCCGCCGTGGGCATCATCGCCGGCGCCGCTCCCCTGATGCTGCTTGCAGGCGTCAGCGAGGCCGGCCATCAGAGCGTCCTTGGCGTCAAGGCTGCCGGTCGCTTCGCGCACCGCGTCTACGAGCGCTACCAGGAACTCGGCAACAAGGACAAGGCAACGCCCGCCGTTGAGGCTGGTTGTGGTTGCGCCGGTGCCTGCGCCTGCGCCGTCGAAGGCCCCGCCAACGTCGAGGTCACGACTCCTGAGGCGACAGCGCCCGAGGTTGCAGTTCCTGCCGTTGAGGCCGTTGCTCAGCCCGCCGCTCATCCCGTCGAGGTCGAGGCTCCTGAGGCCATGGCCCAGCCCGCCGGCAAGCGTGCAGCCAAGCCCGCGGCTCCTGCTACCGATACTCCTGCCGCTCCGCAGACGCGCGTCCTCGTTGGCGCCCGTGCAGCGCAGCGTTCCATCTCCTCGGGCATGGGCCTCGAGTAGATCGTCAAGTCTGGCCGGGCGCGGCCGGTCGTCCTCGTGACGACCGGCCCCCGGCCAGCAGCCACGTGTAGAACAACGTGGCGTAGATCACGCCGATAGCGATGCGCGTGGCCTCCGGCAATGTCGACGGTGAGACAAAGCCCTCGATGAAGCCGCACACGATGAGTAACGTGACGACGGCGAGCATGTACTTGAAGTTGATCACCGCCGCCTGAGTCACCACCTCCATGCGCGGTTTTCCGCGAGGACGGAACACCTTGTCGGCGATGCGCAGTCCGGCGCCGCCGGCCAAAAGGATGATGGAGATCTCAACGATGCCGTGAGGCACGATGTGGCTCCAGAAGGCCATGTCATAGCCGGCGATGTGGACGGCAGCTCCGATGGTTCCCAGAATCCAGCCGTTGCTCCACAGCGCATAGGCGGTGAAGAGACCGAGCAGCAGGCCGCCCGTCACGCACACAAGGCTGACGATGATGTTGTTGAAGATGATCCCGATGGAGCCCGCCGCCGGATTGGGGATACCCGCGATGTCGCCCTTGGCCAGGGAGTCGAAGAGTGACGAGGGCACGAGTTGTGACCGTAGATCCGGGCGCAGCATCACAGCCAGGTAACCGGCGACGGCGCCTCCAAGGAAGATGCCAAGACTCAGCAGGTTGGAACGCCACGTGGCGCGGAACATGCGGGGCACGGTGCGCGCGTAGAAGCCCGGCAGTGCTGTCGGGCGGATGGGTTCACCGCGCACCAGCAGGGGATGAGCACGCGTGCAGAGGCCGTTGAGGTAGTGGGCGATGTTGTCGCCGGGAAAGTCTCTGCGCGCCAGTGCCAGGTCCGAAGCCGCATGCCGGTACAACGTGGCGAAGCGTTCCATCTCCGTCGTGGAAAGGCGGCTGAGGCGGCCACGTCGCGAGCGCTTCATCATCGCCTCGAACTCGGTCCACATCGGCATGCGTCCGGCGACGAACTGCTCCAGAGTCATCGAGCGTGCAGGGCCGACAACTGAAGGTAGACGCGCTCCACAAAGCTCTCCGGATACTCGAAACGCTCCGGAGCATCGGGCGCCAGTTCGAGGAGTGTTGCCAGCTTGATGGCGAGGTCGGTCGCCACCCGCATGCGCTGCATGGGATGCAGATCGCCTCGGGCGACGAAGGCGCGCAGTGTTGTCAGCTCCTTGGTGCCCAGCCTGTCGATGCCGCCGATCGGGCTGCCGCCGTCGGCGACGCGCAGAAATACCTGTGGCGACGGGGCTGTGGCGGTGAGCGTCGCCGACGCTGTGCGCTCGCGAATGACCATCGTGCCCGCGAGGATATCGCCCATGCGCCGGCACTTGGGGTTGAAGAAGATCATCAGCGGTCCGACGAGAAGGTCGAACGGAAACACCGTGCGAGTGAATCCTCGGATGAATGCCGAGGCGATGCCGATGGTGCTGCCGTCGAGGCGCACGGTCCGCGTGCCGGCGACCATCTTGCCGATGGTGCGGCCGCCCGTCAGGCCTTCGGCCAGCGTCAGGTAGATGATCATGCTGGCCACGGCCACAAGCGATGAGGCCAGGCCGATGAACCTTGCGTTGATGTCGGCATCCACGGATCCCGTGGGGACGTAGAGGCCTTGCAGGATGTTTTCCACGATCTGGTAGACGACATATGCCACAGGCAGGTAGACAAGACCGTCGACCAGGTAGCCGATGAAGCGCGTGGCGATGCCCGCCGGGGAGAACCCGAGGTCCACGTTGTCGTGGGTCCGGATGCTGAGCCGGTCAGAGGCTGTGTTGAGCACCGCCCCATGATCTCGCGGCCACCGCCTGGCGGGGTGGCATCGTCACGGAGATGTTGGCCGTCCGCTCCGCCGGGGTGTCACTCAACGACGGCGACTGTCTGACCTTCCTGGACCACTTCACCCTCGGCCACGAGGATCTGCTTGATGGTGCCGGCGATCGGCGATGTGATCGGGATCTCCATCTTCATGGACTCCAGGATCATCAGCGTGTCGTCCTCGTCGACGGTCTGGCCGACCTCGGTGACGATCTTCCAGAGGTTGCCGACGAGTTCGGCCTTGACGTCCATGGGAGCTCCTTGATTCAGACGGGGGGAACGCCGTGCTTGCGCCGCGGCGGTTTCTGGCGCTTGGTCTCGGCAGTTGCCAGAGCCTCGCAGATCACGGCACGGGTGTCGGCCGGATCGATGATGTCGTCGACGTACGCCCACGATGCGGCGATGTAGGGATCGATGGTGTCGCGGACCGTGTCCATGAGTTCCTGGCGCAGAGCTGCCGGGTCCTCGGAAGCGGCGATCTGCTTGGCAAAGATGATGTCGACTGCACCCTCGGGCCCCATCACAGAAATCTCCGCCGTGGGCCACGCGACCAGAGTGTCGGGGTCGTAGCCGCGGCCGCACATGACGTAGTAGCCGGCGCCATACGCCTTACGCAGAACGACGGTTACCTTGGGCACCGTTGCTTCGCTGACCGCGTACAGCATCTTGGCGCCGTGACGGATGATTCCCTGCTTCTCCACTTCGGTTCCGACGATGAATCCGGGCACGTCCTGGAGGAAAACGAGCGGGATGTTGAAGGCGTCACACAGGGTGATGAATCGCGCCGCCTTGTCGGCGGCGTCGATGTCGAGAGCACCACCCTTCTGCATCGGCTGCGATGCCACGATGCCCGCAGGACGGCCGTCGAAGCGGGCCAGGCCGGTGAGAATGTTCTTGGCCCACGTGGGCTTGATCTCCAGCCACTCGCCATCGTCGACAAGCCGCTTGACAACCTTGCGCATGTCGTAGGCGGCGCGCGGTGCCGTGGGCACAAGCGAAGCCAGGTCATCGGCGCGGCGCGATGCCGGATCGGATGTCTCACGACGCGGCGGCTTTTCGCGGCTCGATGAGGGGAAGAACGAGAGGTAGCGGCGCACCACGTCGATGCACGCGGCGTCGTCATCAACCTCGAGATCACCGACGCCTGAGATGTGGCAGTGAATCTGGCTGCCACCCATGTCGTGATCCGTCGTCTCCTCGCCGGTGGCGGCGCGGACGAGGCGGGCGCCACCGAGTGACATGCTGCTGGTCTCCTTGACCATGGCCACGAAATCGGCAAGCCCGGGGATGTACGCGGTACCGGCGGCGCAGGGGCCGAGCACGGCGGCGACCTGCGGCACCACTCCCGACATCTGAACCTGCTCGTAGAAGAGCGCACCCGACCCGGCGAACGTGCTGCCCGCCGCTTCCTGGATGCGCGCACCTGCGGAGTCGAGAAGCCACACCATCGGCAGACCGAGGCGCACGGCCTGCTTGCGCAGACGTGCCACCTTCATCTCGCCGACCATGCCCATCGAACCCGCCATGACGGTGAAGTCGTAGGCGGCGCAGAGGACACGTCTGCCGTCGACCATGCCTTCGCCGGTGACGACACCGTCGGCGGGCGTGCGCTCGGCATCCGACTCGTCGGAATGATAGGAGTGCTGATGGGCGAGGATGCCGAACTCGTGGAACGTGCCCTCATCGAAGAGCAGGCTGATGCGCTCGCGTGCTGTCAGTTTGTTGCGCCCGTGCTGCTTCTCGATGGCGGCTGTGCCACCCATTCCCAGCGCGCGAGTGCGCCGCTCGGTGAGCGATGCCGTCAGCGTTGCCAGATCGTCGGGCGCCTGCGTCTCGGTCACTGACCGCGGAACGCCGGTGGACGCTTCTCCATGGCTGCCGTCACACCTTCGTGGAAGTCATCGCTGAGGGACACGACGGTGAGCTGCGACTGCAGGTAACGCAGAGCCGCTTCAAAAGGCATGCCGTCCGTCTGGTAGAACGCGTCGCGCCCCAGGCGCATTACCAACGGTGACCACTGCGCGATCTCACGGGCCCAGTTCAGGGCTTCTTCGCGCACGGCGTCGCGCGGAGTGACACGGTTGATGACGCCCCATTCAAGGGCTGTGGCGGCGGTGATGCGCTCGCCCGTCATGAAGAGTTGCATGGCGCGCTTGCGGCCGAGATTGCGCACGACGATCGACATGATCATCATGGGCCAGAGACCCACCTTGATCTCCGGTGTTCCGAACGTCGCCTCCTCGGCGGCAACCAGCAGGTCGCAGCAGAGGGCGAGGCCGAAACCGCCGGCGATGGCGTGACCGTTGATGCAACCGATGAGCGGCTTGCCCAGCTTCTGCGTTGCCATGAAGACATCAACAAAGAGGCCGCGCTGCGCGTGCATTTCGACGTTGCTGTCCGACGCGGCAGCGAAGCCTGCGAGGTCAGCACCGGCGCAGAACGCCTTGTCGCCGGCACCGGTGAGAATGACGACGCGCACGAAGGCATCGCGCCGCGCCGTCTCCAACGCTCCGACGAGGTCGCGCAGCATCTGATTGCTCAGTGGATTGCGCTTCTCTGGGCGGTTGAGTGTGATGGTGGCGATGCCGTCCTCAACCGAGTAGAGAATCTCGTTCAGGGTCACGGCATGAGGTTCATGGAGGCCAGCACCGCACGGCCAAGGTCGACGTCGCCGTCGATGCCGACGAGTGCTGACTCGACAGCATTGCCGCCGCTGATCCTGCCCCAGCAGAGGAGCAGGAATGTCTCCACGTCGAGGTCGATGGTGCAGGTGGCCGTATCGGGGTACATGCCGTCGAGAAGGCGTCCGCGGTTGCCCTCGACGACGACGGTGCGACGCATACCCGCCTCACCTTCGACATCGAATGTCACCGCCGTGCCATCCGTCGCATGAGCGCCGCGGGCCACCACCTTGGGCATACCCCTGAGGCTTTCCTTGACAGCAAAGCGGGCCACGTCGCCGTCGAGGTGACCGGGTCTGCCGACGGCGCGGCGAATGTCCTGCTCGTGGGCCAGACAATCGATGACGCGGATGTTGAGGAAGTCACCCATCGCCAGGATGCCGACCGGCGAGACGATCTCGACAGCCATGTCGTCCTCGCCCATGCGCTCGAACTGCTCGAGACGGTCCTGAGTGACGCGGCGGAACTCGATCATCAGTTCGCCGCCCATCCAGCCACGGAAGTTCTCGACCCACGCCTCATTGAAGGCGCCGAGGTCATTGCGCACGTAGTTGGCGACGATGGGCTCGCGCGGCAGCGGGTCGCCGAGCAGGGTGCGCTCAGTGCCGATGATGTGGGCCACCTGGTCCTTGACGTTCCACCCCGGGCAGTCCGTCTCCAGCATGAACTGACTCTCACTGAGATCGGCGCAGACGCCGGCAACCTGCTGCCAGGTCTCGGCCAGCATGTGGATCGAGGGGTGGGCGGAATCGGTCACGCGGCTGGCCTCCAGCGCGGCACGGGCCCGCGCGAGTGCTCCAAACGTCGGCTGGCGGAAGGACATGTCGGCTCCGGTCTGTCAGGTTGCGGCCCCCGAGTCTCGCAGAGGCACCCTGACGCGTGCACGTGAGCCCGTTCAGACACGGGTGACGACAGCGCTGTGGCCGGGGACGGCTGAGCCTGCATCCAGGGCGTGGGTGGTGAGAACCACAGTTCCGGGAGGGATTTCGCC
>JBEPVH010000067.1:0-7808 GCA_041691115.1 bacterium
CTCTACATCCGCGCCATCGACCAGGAGGGGATCGAGCCGGTCGCCGATCCGCAACTCGACCTCGATCCCACGACAGTCGAACGCGGTAACCCCGTGAAGTTCGACGTCACGGTGACTGTCAAGCCCGAGGTCGGCCTCGGCGACTACGCAGCGCTTCGCATCGCCAAGAACACCACTGAGGTCGGTGACGCTGAAGTCGATGAGGCTGTCGAGGAGGCGCGCAAGGCGCATTCCAGCGACGAGGTCGTGGAACGCCCCGCAGCCCTCGGAGACATCGTCGCCGTCGTTCTGGAGATGCGCAGCGGCGACGAAATCCTCACCGGCGGTGGTCAGGAACGCGACCTCGAGCTCGACAAGGCCAACCTGCTGGCGGGCCTGGCCGATGCGATTGTGGGCATGACGGCCGGCTCGGACCGCACCTTCACGCTGACGCTCGGCGACGAATATCCCCGTGAGGAACTGCGCGGCAAGGAAGTCTCGGTGTCGGCCAAGGTGAATGCGGTCAAGCAGCGCAACTTCCCGGCTCTCGACGACAACCTCGCCGTACTCGACAACCGCGGCACCACGCTCGCCGAGATGCGCGACTTCTACCGCGAGGCGTTGGTGGCTCAGGCCGAGCGTCAGGACACCGAGACGTACGAGTCCGACGTCCTCAATGCCTTCCGCGCCGCCCTCGACGTCGAGGTGCCCGAGGCGATGATCGACGCCGAAGTCGACCGCCAGCTCAAGGATCTGGAATACCGTTTCTCCGCCATGGGGCTCGGCTGGGAGCAGTACCTGGCCATGAGCGGCCAGAACCAGGAGCAGCTTCGTGGCGAGCGCCGTGACGCCGCCGTGCAGCGCGTCAAGCTCGAGCTTGGCCTGGACGCCCTGGCCAAGGCCGAGGGGATCGAGGTCGATGAGGCTGCCGTCGAGCGCGAGGAGAAGCGGGTCACCTCCGGGCAGAAGCTTTCAGCGTCGCAACGGCGCCGGGTGCATCAGATGACGCACATCGACCTGGCCCGTCAGGCCGCCGGACAGCGCCTTCTCGAGATCGCGGCGGGCGAGGGTTGAGTTCAAGAGTTTGGCAGCGCCGGGTCGCGCCTATAATCCCGGCACCATGAACATCCCCCAGTCCCTGATCCCGATGGTCGTCGAGACATCTAACCGCGGTGAGCGCTCCTACGACATTTATTCGCGACTGCTCAAAGACCGCATCATCTTCCTCGGCACGCCCATCGACGACCAGGTGGCCAACGTCATCATGGCCCAGCTCCTTTTCCTCGCCGGCGAGGACCCGGAGAAGGACATCATGCTGTACATCAACAGCCCCGGTGGCTCGGTGTACTCCGGCCTGGCGATCTACGACACGATGCAGTACGTCGAGCCCCGCGTCGGTGCGATTTGCATGGGCATGGCCGCATCAATGGCAGCCATCCTGCTCGCCGGTGGCGCCGAGGGCATGCGCTTCTCGCTGCCCAACACGCGAATCATGATCCACCAGCCGTCGGGCGGATTCTCCGGCCAGGCGTCGGACATCCAGATTCAGGCGCAGGAAATTCTGCGCATTCGCCGTCGCATCGACGAGATCCTGTCGCACCATTCCGGCAAGCCGATCGAGCAGATCAACCGCGACTCCGAGCGCGACAACTTCATGTCTGCCGACGAGGCCAAGGAATACGGCCTCATCGACCAGATCATCGAGGCCCGGCCCAAGGGCTCTGGTCCTGCCGCCGCGGCAGCCGGAGCGTCCAACGGCGGCTCCTCGTCGCGCGGCGACAGCTCCTCCGGACCCGAGGCCGGCGGCGGCGCGGCAACGCGCTGATCACCGCGGCGAACCCATGCGGTGCGCCGTGATACAAAGGGAACAGACCCCCGGCGGGGGGTACCGGTAGAGGTGTAGTCATGACCGAACGCGACGACAGGCGTCGCCATACCCGTTGCTCGTTTTGTGGCAAGGGGCAAGAACAGGTTCGCAAGCTGGTCGCCGGTCCCGGCGTCTACATCTGCGACCAATGCATCGACCTCTGCCAGGAAGTTCTGGAGGAGGACAACAGGTCCGCCTCGCAGAAGAAGACCAAGGGCGGTCTGATCCCCACGCCCCAGGTTCTCGCGGCGTCCCTCGACCAGTACGTCATCGGTCAGGAGCACGCCAAGAAGGTTCTCGCCGTGGCGGTGTACAACCACTACCGGCGTATCGCGCACACCAAGGAAGCCAACCCCGACGTCGAACTGCAGAAGTCCAACGTTCTGCTCGTCGGCCCCACGGGATGTGGCAAGACATTGCTGGCGCAGACGCTGGCGAAGATCATCGACGTGCCGTTCTCCATCGCCGACGCCACGTCGCTGACCGAGGCCGGATACGTCGGTGAGGATGTCGAGAACATCCTGCTGCGTCTCATTCAGGCAGCTGATTTCGATATCGCCCGTGCCGAGCGCGGCATCATCTACATCGACGAGATCGACAAGATCGCGCGCAAGTCGGACAACCCCTCGATCACCCGCGACGTGTCGGGCGAGGGTGTGCAGCAGGCGCTTCTGAAGATCCTTGAAGGCACGGTTGCCAACGTGCCGCCGCAGGGTGGGCGCAAGCATCCGCATCAGGACTTCATTCAGATCAACACGACGAACATTCTGTTTGTCTGTGGCGGCGCCTTCGATGGCCTCGAGAAGCTCATCGAACATCGCATCGGCAAGCGCTCCATCGGTTTCAAGGGTGTGCCGCATTCCACGGCGGATCGCGATCAGCGCAACAAGGAAACCACCAAGCTGCTGCGCGACCTGCAGGCGCAGGATCTCCTGAAGTACGGACTGATTCCCGAGTTCATCGGCCGTCTGCCGATCACCGTGTCGCTTGACTACCTTGACGAGTCCGACATCATCCGCATCCTCACCGAGCCCAAGAACGCCTTCGTCAAGCAGTACCAGAAGTTCTTCGCCCTCGATGGCGTGGAGCTGGTGTTCACCGAAGGCGCCCTGGTGGCGATCGCCAAGCGCGCGCTAGCTCGCGGCACCGGTGCGCGTGGCCTCAAGTCGATCATTGAGGATGTGCTCCTCAACTCCATGTTCGAGGTGCCGTCGCGGCCCGACATCAAGCGCTGCGTCATCACCGAGCAGTCGATCAATGACGGTGTTGAACCGCTGCTTCTCACCGAGGAGCCCAAGCGCCGGCCCACGGCGTCGTCGGGCAGTGAGGAGCGCGAGGGCCAGACGGCCTGAGCTGAGGCATGACGAGGGGACGGGTCGTTGTTGCCGTCGTCGCCGTCATGGGCGTCGTGGCGGTGACCGTTGTGCTGGCGGCGCGTTCAGTGACGTCGTCGTGTGCATTTCCCGCACCGCTGCCGGATCTGCCCGCCTCGCTCCGTGCCCAGGGCGGCTATGACAGTCCCTTCGATCCCGCCGACGTCCGTTCGCTGCAGGAGGCGGCGCAGCGTGCCGCCGTCACCATTCATCCGGGTCTGATCGGCAGCGATCCGGCGCCGCCGGTGACAGTCCATGCGCCGCGCAACGACGTGCCCGGGGCCGTCGTCGTACCGCTGCGCCGGGTATCCAGCGGCGACACGAGACCCTTCATCTCGGGCTACGTCGTATTCCTTCGGGACTGTGGCGGGCGTCTCTATTACTCGCGCTCGGAGTCAGCGGCTGCCGCCACATCGGACTTCCCGGCCGAGACCGAATCAGAGGCGCGAGTTCGTCTCGGTGGTGCCGTTGAACTCGCCTACGACACCGATCCGCTGCAGGCGCATTGGCGTCTGGCAGCTGCCGCCTAAACGATCGGCGGTCCCACCTGGTAGGCATCGGTCATCTTTGACGAGGTGCCGTCGGCGGTGATGACAAAGACAGGTGCCAGTCCCGACGTGGCCGCCGGCCCTGTAGCGACGATGCGGCCGTCGCTCAAGACCGCGATTGGCCGCAGTACTCCCGTTCCGTACCGCGTGGCGGCGCCGCTGCTGAAATCAAGCCGGTAGGCGGCGTAGCTGTACGGTGCTGTGGCCAGCGACGGCACCGTGGCCAGGACGGCGCCGTTGCCGCCGCTGAGGAAGCGGAGGTCACCGGCGTCAGCCGCCGTTGGCAGCGTGAAGTCTTTGATGGTTCCGTTGGCATTGACCCAGCGCACCCGGCCCGGTGCGCCACCGCGGGGAATGCAGAGGAAGGCGCCGTCGGCGCGGGCGGCGCCGAATGAGCAGGCAGTCGATGTGATTGCTTCACCTTCCTTGCCGGTGGCCGGATCCACCAGCGACGTGGGGCCTGCGAGGGCTTCGGGAAAGGCCGCAACTGGAGGTGCCGGGATGGGAACGTGCGCTGCGATGACGCCGCGCGCAATCCAGGCAACAGGCACCAGCCAGTGGTCGGTTTCAAGGTGGATGGTCACCTGATGCCCAGCGCTGGTGGTACCGCCGACGAACAGCTTGGTGGCATACGTGTGCGGCGTCACCGGGTCAACGGGCAGCGTCTCGGCCCACATCCACGCCGTGCCGTCCGGCGATGCCACCAGGCCGCGAGCGGTTGGCGACACGGCGGCCAGGATTGTCACCTTGCCGTCCCTGCCCATGGCAAAAAGCTTGCCGCCCAGCGGATCGAGAACGATCAGCAGGGATCCGGCGGCGACCATGGCGACATTGCCGCCGACTGCCTGCTCGCCCACTGACGTGCCATCCATGGTGCTGAGGCGGAGCGGACCCTTGGAGGTCGCCACCACGGGCAGCAGCGGGTTGATCACCGCGTTCGGACCGCCCTGCGTGGCGGTCGGATCGGCGCTTCCACCGCACGCCGCGAGGCACATGAGGCTGATCACAGCAATTGCGGAGCGGCGCATCGGCGGCGATCTTAGCTGTCCGTATACTCGGCGTCACCCATGGAGAAGGCGTTCACACCGGCCACCGTCGAACCGCATTGGCGCACGCGCTGGGAAGAACTCGGCCTGGGTACGGCGGACGCTGCGTCGACCAAGCCCCCGTTCGTCATCGCTCTGCCGCCGCCCAACATCACGGGCCGCCTGCACCTCGGCCATGCGTGTGGCTCCTCGATCCAGGACTCGCTGTCGCGGCATCGCCGGATGACGGGCTTCGAGGTGGAGTGGGCGCCGGGTACCGACCATGCCGCGATCGCCACCAACGCGGTTGTCGAGCGCATGCTCATCGAGGAGGGCACCAGTCGCGAAGAACTGGGCCGGGAGAAATTCCTTGAGCGGGTCGACGCTTGGTACTCGGAATACGGTGGCCACATCCTCGGCCAGATGCGCAACCTGGGATTCAGCGCCGACTGGACGCGGACTCGCTTCACTCTTGACGACGACTACGTTCGCGCCATTCGCGTTGTGTTCAAGGCGCTCCATGACGAGGGCCTCATCTACCGCGGGCCGCGCATCGTCAACTGGTGTCCCCACGACCGCAGCGCCATCTCCGACGAGGAGGTCGACTGGCAGGAGCACAGCGACACGCTGACCCACCTGCGCTATCCCATCGAGGGCGGCGGCGAGATCGTCATCGCCACCGTCAGGCCCGAGACGATGCTGGGTGATACTGCCATCGCTGTGGCGCCGGGTGATGCGCGCTACGCGGGCTTCGCCGGCAAGCACGTCATCCTGCCGTTGACGGGGAGGCGCATTCCCATCATCGAGGATGATGCCGTCAAGCCGGAATTCGGCAGCGGCGCTCTCAAGGTGACACCGGGACACGATCCCACGGACTACGACATCGGCCAGCGCCACGGCCTGCCGATGATCACCGTCATCGCCACCGACGGCACCATGGATTGCCCCGACCTGCCGCAGTTTCATGGCATGCCCGCTGTCAAGGCACGGCAGGCAATCACCGATGCGCTCTCCGAACTCGGTGCCGTCGTGAAGATAGAGCCGTACGACCATGAGGTCGGCCACTGCGACCGCTGCGGCAACGTTTTGGAGCCCCTGATTTCAGCGCAGTGGTGGGTTGCGATGGAGTCCCTCGCCGGACCCGGCATCAAGGTGGTGGAGGAGGGGCGCGTCAAGTTTCATCCCGAGCGCTACACCGACGTGTACCTGCGGTGGATGCGCAACATCCGTGACTGGTGCATCAGCCGCCAGATCTGGCTCGGGCATGCGATTCCGGTGTCGACATGCGGCGCCGGGCACACATTCGCCTGGGTTGAAGAGCCTGCTGCGTGCCCCGAGTGCGGCAGCGCGGAACTGACCAACGATCCCGACGTTCTCGACACCTGGTTCAGTAGTGCGTTGTGGCCGTTCGCCATCTTCGGATGGCCCGACAAGACGGCCGACCTGGCGAAGTTCTATCCCACGAACACTCTGGTCACCGACCGCGGGATCATCTTCCTATGGGTGGCTCGAATGATCATGACGGGGCTCAAGTTCGCCGGTGACATCCCCTTCACCGACGTCATCATCACGTCGACGATCCAGGCCAAGGATGGCTCCCGGATGAGTAAGTCCAAGGGCAATGTGGTTGACCCTCAGGTGATGATCGACAAGTACGGCGCCGACGCCGTGCGCGCCTGGGGTACTGCCGTCGGCACCGGTGGCCAGGACGTGCGCTTCGACGAGGACCGCATCGAATCGTTCCAGCGCTTTGCCAACAAGATCTGGAATTCGACCCGGTTCATCGTCAGTCGCCTCGGCGACGCCGACGAGATCATTCCGACGCCCGAGCCTGTCGCCTATTCCCAGTTGCTCCCCGAGGATCGCTGGATGCTGGCGCAGACCGCCGCCGCCGTCGAGGCTGTCAATCAGTCATTCCTGACATATCGCTTCCATGACGCCATGGAGCGCCTCTACGAGACGTTCTGGCACCGCTACTGCGATTGGTACGTCGAGATGGCCAAGGCACGTCTCAGCGATGACACTCCCGCAGAGTCGCGCAACGCTGCCGCATGGACGCTCTACACATGCTTGGACGCGCTGCTGCGCGTGCTGCATCCGTTCATGCCCTTCATCACCGAGGAATGCGCCCAGCGCCTCGGTGGTGCAGCACCCACGCTGCAGCAACGCTCGTGGCCGGAGATTCCCACCGAATGGCAGGACACCGACACCTCGGGCGTCGATGCTGTGATCGATCTTGTGCAGCGCATTCGCGCAGCGCGCCAGGACATCGGCAGGCGCGGCTCGTGGAAGGACCGCGACGCCGTGGTGGTTGCCGGTGAGGCGGATTCACTGGGAGCTGCACACACAGCTCGCATCCTTGAAGCACTCGAACCTGTGCAGGTGGTGGCGAGCCACGCCGATGGTGCAGCGGAGCCGCTGCGCGTTGTCGCAGGAGCGCTTCATGCCGAGGTGGTGCTGGCCGGGGGCGAGGCTGCCGGTGATGGCGAGCGCCTGCGCCGCCAGTTGGATTCGGTGGAGAAGCAGATTCAGCAGCTCGAGGCCAAGCTCGGCAACGAGAAATTCGTTGCCGGAGCGCCGGAAAGCGTCGTTGAAGAGACGCGCCGCCGCCTTCGCGAGCAGACGGATCAGCGCGACACACTGCGCCGCCTGACAGGCTCGGGCACCTGACGATGCTCGCTGTCGATCAGCTCAACCCCGCATCGCTGGCGATCGTCGCCGCCGTCGCCTACGTGGTGCTCTTGTGGGTGGCACTCGCCTTCTACGTTGTGCGCGATGCGCGGCGGCGCTCGACGTCGATAGGCCTGCAGTTGGTAGCGCTGGTGCTCGGTTTTGTCCCGCCATTCCTCGGCGTGCTCGTGTACTTCATGGTGCGGCCGCCGCACACGTTCGAGGAGGAGCGCTCGATGGCGCTGGAGGAGCACGCGTTGCTCGATCCCGCGCCCGATGAGCAGATGCGCCCGTGTCCCTCGTGTGGCCGTGACAATGAGCCTGATTTCGTCATCTGCCCCTATTG
>JBEPVH010000068.1:0-7751 GCA_041691115.1 bacterium
GTGTAGCTGCCGGTGATCCTGTCGTACTCGCCCGTCGCATAGCCGACTGCAACGCGCGCCGGGATACCGTCCGAGCGCAGAAGGACAGCAAGTGCTGACGCGAACTGTTCGCAGAAGCCCCTGCCATCGGTGAACAGGAATTGGTCGACAGCATCGGCGTTAGGGTTGAGGCGCGGCGTGTCCAGGTCGTAGATGTATCTGCTCTGGAGATAGGCCTGGACGGCAAGGACGGAGTCGTATTCGGTGGTGCCGGTGCGCACCAAGGTCCTGCCGAGGTTGCGCGTCTGCTCCGTGACCGATGAAGGCAGGTCAAGGTAGGTGTACGAGATCGTATCGGGGAGGACCTGTCCGACTGCACGAAGCCGCTGCGGCGACGTGTCGCGCACCCGGGATACAACACCGTACGTTGTTCCCGGCGTCAGGCCCGACGGGGTCTGCACGGAACCGTCGTAGCTCTCTGTCAGCGTTGGAGAGGCGAAGTCGACTGTCTTCATGGGATAGGCGCCGAGAAGATCGGCAGGCAGATTGCTGGTTATCGAGAACGTCTGGTTGAGCAGCGGATCTGAAGGCCGCGGCTCTTCGTCACCCGGCTCGAGGTCACCGCCGGCGATGCCGGGAACATGTCTGTCGATGTTGAGACCGCGCGTCCACTGCGTTCCGGTGTAGTTCACCAGCGAGTAGGCGCGCCAATACGACGGCGATGCGGAGCGCACATGGAAGGCCACCTCGTCGCCGAAGCGGCCGCGGGCTCGCAGATCGATCGAGTTGGCGGGAGCATCGGAACCCACCAGAGGAAGTGCCGGCGGCAGCGCCTCGCCACCATGACCGGCGACGGGAACGCCGACAAGCAGCGGCACTGCGATGGGGCGGCCCGACAGCTCGGGGAGGGCGATGAACGTGAGGATGGCGGTCACCAGCCACAGTGCCAGTGCTGTGCGCGCCCGCGCCGCGCCCGGCGAACGCAACTGTGGCCGCCGCAGTCCAGCACCGGGGCGTGTCGCCGAGTAGAACAGGACGACGCACGCGCCCCAGGCGATGACGACGAACATGAACAAACCCGACCAGGCGAAGAGGCCGGCGATATAGAGGATCGTCAGCGAATGCCAGATATGGCTGAAGCAGTTGCGCCGTGACTTGATGTCAAACGAAGTGACTGCCGCTGCGTAGATGGCGAAGTGTGCCTGGGGAAGGTCACCGCCGAAGTAGCCCCCGAAGAGATCGGCGATGAGGTAGACAACCAGGACACCGAGCAGTGTTCCGATGAGAAGCTGACCCGGCGGGCGGCGGCGCTTGTCCATGCCGGCGTACGACATGCGATAGCCGGCGGCAACAACGATTGCCGATCCTGCTGCTGCAAGGGGCATGTCGGCGGTGATCCCGAGGGCGGCGATGGCCAGCAGCATCGCGGCTGCCTGCACCACACGGGCACTGACTGAGCGCTCCGGTTCAACGACCTTCTTGCGCCTCATAGGAGTGTCACCACGGCAGCGGCGACGGCTGCCTCATCGGCGTCCGGCGGCAGGCGCATTGATCCCGTCTCGGACTCGACAAGCACGCCCAGCGCGTCAGCGCGAATGGCTGCATTCACCGCCTGTCCGCGCGGCGACGGCTGTTGTTTGGAACGTGCAAGCCGGGCGATTGCTTCATTCCAGTGCCGTGCCTCGGGCGGTCCGTCGGGCAGCGAAAGGCGGAAGGGTCGCCCGGCCTTCTCGCAGGACGCTGCGAGTGTCGCGGTGACGTAGACGGCGAGTTCCACTGCGGCGGGCGTTGCCTCGGTCTCCAGCCGCAACCGGGCGCGCAGTGCGGCGAACGTCGGCGCCGCGCGCTCGACAACCATGAGTTTGCCCATGCGCGCCGTCGTCAGCCAGTGCACCTGGCGGCGGGAATCTCCTGAGCGATATTCGCGGAGACCGACAACATCTTCAGCGGCGCCCTTGCGCGTTGGATCCTCGCCGCCGACGCCGGCGCCGGCACCACGTCGCGCGGGCACGATGGCGTAGCGCGGATGGACAAGCACAGCCGCGTTGAGTTGCATGCGGCGCCGCGCCTCGACAATTCCGAAGGGCCACGTCGACGTCAGGTCGATGTGGGCAAAGTCGATCTGGCCGCGACCACCGAGGTCGGTGCCGACGACGACAGCTCCTGTTTGCTCGTCGACGCGAACTGTTGTCACGGGGAGGACAACGCCCATCGTGGTGTGCAGCGGGCCGATGACAACGCGCTCGGGATCGATGGGTGCCAGCAGCGAGATCTCCAGCGCGTCGTGGACGAAGACGCGTCCTGCGTCCTGTGCCAGGGGTGCCTCAAATCCCGACGATCGCATCGAGGTGACGTGGATCCGTGCGGCGCGGCGCACCGACAGCCAGGGTCCCGCAATACCCAGGGGCAGCAGTGCGATGAGCATGGCGGTGACCGCGTACAACCACACCAGGAGAGAGTTGGCGGCCGCCAGATAGATAAGTGCTGCGGCCACGATGACGCCCGCCAATCGGCGTGTGGGCCTGACGCTCACGGGAGCGACGGAATGGGTACCGATGCCAGGATCTCGGCGACCACCTCGTCGGGGCGCACGGCGGCCACGGCGAGCCGATGGCCCAGCACTGCGGTTGCCACTGCCTTGACGTCGTCAGGTATCACGTGATCGCGGCGGCGCAGCAGCGCCATGGCCTGGGCGCAGCGCAGCAGCGCCACCGAGGCGCGCGGCGATGCCGGCAGACCGATGGCGGGATGGGATCGCGTGGCGATGATCACAGCACCGATGTAGAGACGGGCGGCGTCCGCCACATGGACGGTCAGCACCTGTTCCTGCGCCGCAGCAAGGGATGCCAGATCGGTCACTGCCTCGTGCACCTCGGACGGACCCGAGTGCTCATGGCGCCGCAGGATTTCGGCCGTCTGTTCGGCATCCGGCCTGCCCAGCCGCAGCATCATGGTGAATCTGTCGAGCTCGGCCTCGGGGAGCGGGAACGTGCCGTGTTGCTCCACCGGGTTCTGCGTGGCGATGACGTAGAAGGGCTGGGGCAGCGTGTGGGTTTCGCCGTCCACCGAGACGCGTCCCTCACCCATCGCCTCAAGGAGCGCCGACTGCGCTCGTGGGGTGCCGCGGTTGATCTCGTCGGCGAGGACGACGTTGGCAAAGATGGGGCCCTCGCGGAACGAGAACTCGCCACTCTTGGGGTCGTAAACCGAGCCGCCGGTGATGTCTGCGGGCAGCAGGTCGGGGGTGAACTGCACCCGGCGGAAGGCGCCGCCGGTGGCTCCGGCCAGGCTCTTGGCGAGGAGGGTCTTGCCGACGCCGGGCACATCCTCGAGGAGGAGATGGCCACGCGCCAGAAGCCCGGTGATGATGAGTTCGAGGATGTCCGGAGACACGACCACGCGCTTGCCGAGAGCCGCGGTGATGCGGGCCGCCAGGGTGGCGGCGATGGGCTCAGTGGACGACCCTGTGGACACGGCCCAGTGGTACCACGGACGGCGCCGCGGTCCCGCAGTGGAGATCACTGTGTGTCAGGTTCGTGATCTCAGAGATCGAGGTCGCGCGCCGCAGCCTGAGGGGCATGCGCCACGGGGCGCCGCGCCAGAACAGGGCCGATCTCACGGCAGGGCGCCGTGGCAACGCGGGTGAGGGAGCGGCGGCCCTGTGGCTCGGGCGTCACGTTCTCCTCGAAGGCCGGACCGGCGACATCGGGGACGGCCCGAGCGGCGACCGCCGGAGCCAGAGCTGCGCTGACGATGGGCGACGCGTATTCCGCGTGGTGGTCCACCGAACTTCCGAAGCGAGTTCCCTTCTCCGGACGGGGAAACGAGGTGGGCCGGAGAATGCGCTTGATGGCCTGCGCCCACGTGGCGCCGTGCGCCTTCATCTGCACAGCCTCATACACAGAGTGGACTGTCGACACCTGAGAGATCGCCCAGGAGCCGATGAGGATGGGCACCGGATCAAAGACCGGCGTGCCGACGAGGTGCTTCATGGTGAAGCCGAATCCGGTCACCCCCATGGTCAGGGAGAACTGGGGAACCGTCGACCGCTCCGAGAACATGTCGTCGAAGAAGCCGCGGACCTTCTCGCGGACCGTCGTCTTGGGCTTGCTGCCGCGCGTCTTGTAGTAGAGGTTCGAGGGCAGGACGTCAGGCGCTGGGACCACGAAGCGCAGGCGCGGGTCCTCGTTGCGCAGCTGCTCGCGCTCATAGGGCCGGAAGTAGCGGCCCGGCTGGGCGAAGCGGCCGCTGTCCTTGGTCCACAGGGCTTCGATGGCTGAATGGATCGGCGGGATGTTGACGGCGCCCCACACCAGCATGAAGGTGACGATCTGGGCGGGTGCCGTGAACAGCACCGTCAGGCCGAAAACGGTGGCCCAGGCACCGGCGGTGAGGACGTAGCCAGGCCCGCGTGTGCGCTGGCTCAGCCAGTCCTCGAGGAAGCCGAGGGGCCGGCAGCGCTGAGTAGCCCACCACACGGCGCGAGACCAGGGCAGGGGGTAGTGGGTGATCGTTGTGGCCTTGACGCCGCCTCCCGCGATATCGGTGTCGCGTGGCCGCGGCCAGCGAAAGCGAACGGTCCAGGGAATGGTGACGTCGTATTCAGTCTCGCTCTTGCGGCTGACATGAATGCGGCCCATGCGGCGCCCGTGGTCGATCGCCAAGGGCGACGTCGATATCCACAAATGGCCGTCGGGATCGACGTCGACAGCAGTGGGGACGACATGAGCGGACCCACCAATGGGCAACTCACTGACGTCATGAGGCCGGTCGGCCCCCTCTACCCCCTCGCGCACGTCTCGCACCTTAGGCATCTGGCGCGGACATTCCACGGACTAACGCCCGGTTTGGCGCGATTGGGGGTCAGCCGATGAGTTCGCGGAGGTCCTGCAACTGGACGGCGATCCAGCGGGTGATGTCGTTGGACCTCACCGTCTCGCGGATGCGCTCCGCTCGGGCGTGGCGCTGGCGCTCCTCCATCGTCAGCCCGAGATAGAGGGCCTCGGCCGTCTCGTCGACGTCAAACGGATTGACGGTGAGGGCGTAGTCACCGAGTTCCTCGTGCGATCCGGCGTTCTCCGACAACACCAGGACTCCGTCGCGCTGGTTGCAGAGGATGCCCTCCTTGGCGACAAGATTCATGCCGTCGTAGATGGGGTTGACGAGCAGCACGTCGAAGTTCTTGTAGCCGGCGACAGCCTTGTGCATGTTGTTGTCGATCTCGATGCGAATCGGCATCCAGCCGCCGCGGCTGAAACGCCTGTTGATGCGTGCTGCCACGGAGAGAACCGAACCGAGGTAGGCGCGGTAGTCGTCGATGTCCTGGCGCGACTCCTGGAGGAAAGCCCAGAACTGAACATCACCGTGCATATCGAGATGCGTTTCCAGCATGCGTTCGTAGGCCAGGAAGCCACGCACGATGTTCTTCGAGAGGTCCGTCCTGTCGACCCGAAGAATGAGGTGCTTGGGCCGCCACTGACGCAGCTTCTCCTCCTCCTCAAGGACACCGGGATGGTCGAGCAACTCGGTGAACCGTGCCGGATCGATTGAGATCGGATAGCTGCGCACCCAGACGGCGCGCCCGTGATAGAAGACGGTCTGCTCTCGGTAATCGACGGCCAGACCCAGGTTTTCCTCGCACGTCATGATGAAGTTGCGGACGTCGCGACGCGTCTGGAATCCGATGATGTCGTTGCCGAGAATTCCGTGCATGATGGCATCGCGGATTGTTTTAGGCAGGATTGTCCAATACTGCGGCGTCGGCCACGGGATGTGGACGAAGTGCTGCAGCTTGGCGCGCGGCACCAGCTCGCGCACCATCGCCGGGACGCAGTACATCTGATAGTCCTGCGTCAAAACCAGGGGAGGCTTGTCGCTGGCCTCGGCCACGGCGGCAACACGTGTGGCGAACAGTTCGTTCACCTTGCGATAGCCATCGCGCCAGGCGCGCTGCGTCGACGTGTCGACGACAGGTTCACGCGACAGATCCCAGAGGTAGTGCTGGATGAACCACAACAGCGGGTTCGAGATCACGTTGTAGTGCAGGTCGTAGGCATCCTTGGGGATGTCGACGTAGGCGACATGGAAGCAGGAGCCGTCGTCGGTCGTGAGTTCGGCGACACCCTCCTTGCCCGTGGCGCGCGATGCCAGCTCACGGTCCTGCGAGTTACGCATGGCGGCGACCCAGGTTGCCGACGTGCTCGTAGCCAGCGAACTCATCGCTGTGACCAGGCCCCCCTCGCCCTTCACAACCCGCTCGGGCAGACCTCTGTAGTTATCCGCCGGGTACAGCGACAGGGGCGCCCTATTGGCAACGATGATGGGCTGCACGTTCTGCAGCAGTCGCTGGGTGTAGGAATCGATGTCCGGCACGGCTGATCGATCCTAAAGGGTGGGCACCGCGGCTCCGGGAACACGAACCTGTCGTGACAGGGCAGAGTCCGGGGCGTGAGTGAGCCCCGTGAATACCTGGTCGACGCCGGTGAGCTCCGCCTCTCGGTGCGTGACCATGAGGGCGGGGAGCCTCCCGTCGTGGCACTCCACGGCCTGGCGTCGAACGCCCGGTGGTGGGATCTGGTGGCGCCGCGCCTGGCACCCCGGCACCGCGTCATTGCGATCGATCAGCGCGGCCACGGTCTCTCAGACAAGCCCGAGGACGGCTACGACTTCGCGCAATGCACCGCCGACGTGATGGCGGCTGTGCACTCCTTGGGGCTTGAAAAGTTCATCGTCGCCGGGCATAGCTGGGGCGCCTCGGTGGCGCTGTCCCTGGCGGCAGCGCATCCCGACAAGGTCATCGGCTGCATCTGTGTCGACGGTGGCGTCACCGACCTGCGGTCAGTCTTCGGCGACAGCTGGGAGACCGCCGAGGTAACGATGCGGCCGCCCGATCTCGGCGGCATCACGCGTGACGAGTTGCGTCGTTGGATCGACATGTCGCCGTTGGCCGATGCGTCTGATGCCGCCACGTCACTCGGCATCCTTCTCGGCAATTTCGAGGACAACGGTGAGGGTGGCCTGCGGCCGCGGCTTCGGGTCGAGCGGCACATGAAGATCGCGCGGCATCTCTACGAACTCGACGGCCACGGTCTCCTCGCCGAAGTCGACTGCCCTGTGCTGCTCATCATGGCCGCCCTCGGATCAGGCCGTGGAGTCAGTTCGGAGCGGATGCTGTCGAGCAAGCAGTCCGGCGTGGACGACGCGCTGTCACACCTCGGGAGTCACGGTGCGGTCATCTGGGTCGAGGGCGAGCATGACCTGCCCGTGCAGCGTCCCGCCGAGGTGGCGACGGCGATGCAGGCGTTCATCGACGCCCTGCCGGCACACGCCTGACTCAGCCCTCGAGACCGTGGTCCGGCCTGAACACCTTGGTCAGGTCGACGCCCATCTCCTTGCCGGCGTCGACATCCGACGGGCTCCACTCGCGGCCGAGGAACTCGGCATCAGCGATCTCCAGCCAGCGCTCGGCAAGGTGAGCAACGCGGTGGCACACCCCCTTGACCTCGACCTCGTAGCCGCTGACGCGGCCATCGGTGATCACCGGCGTGGGATTGACGGTGACGTCGGGATGGGCGTCGGCGGCGGCGCGCATCTGCGTCATCGAAGCTGCCGACATGCGGGGCATCGTGAAATCCAGGGTGACGGGCATCGCACCGAGCTCACCGACCTCGATCATGGCCTGGGTGAGCATCATCATGAACAACTCGAGAGGGTCGTCCTCGCCTTCCATCGCGGCGAATCGTAGGCCGCCCTCACGGACAGGCGACGGACAA
>JBEPVH010000069.1:0-7787 GCA_041691115.1 bacterium
GCGCACGGGGGTGGCGTTGACCAGCGCCCAGCGCGCGGGGTCGAGCCGGCTGAAGACGGCTGCCCCGCCGGGGGTCCAACTCCAGGAGTAGTCGTAGGCGATGCGGGCTAGGGGTGCCAGCGCGTCGGGCAATTGCGCGGCGAGATCGGCTCGGGCCCGGGCGATATCGGCACTGCCGTCAAGCGCGAGGGGGGTTCCGGTCTGGGACATTCGGCGATGGTAGCGATGCCGTCACCGATGGGGCGTCGTATTCGCCGTCCCCTAAGGTCGGCGCATGGGACCGCTGTTCGGCGGCGATGATCCGCTGCCACAGCAGACGTTCATGTACGCCTGGCTTGTGGCTGTCGCTCTGAGCCCCCTCATCACCCTGCTCCACGAGACGGGGCATCTGCTGGTCGCACGCATGGCCGGATTCAGCGTTCGATCTATCTCGCTCGGCAGCGGCCGCGTCCTGCTCAACCGTCGCCTCGGATCGATGCGCCTGATCGTCCACGCCATGCCTGTCGGAGGTCTGACGCACTACGACCCCAAAGACTCACCAACGGTCGCCCGGCGTGAGGCGCTCGTCTGTGCGGCAGGTCCCGTCACCGACCTTGTCGTTGCAGCTGGTGCACTGGCGCTGGCGACACACGGGCATCCGCTGGCGATCGGCGTCGCCTGGTACTGCGCGTTGTCGGTGGTGCTCAACCTCTGGCCGCGCTCTCGCATGCTCATCGCTGGTGACTTCCATGCCAACGATGGCTGGCGGATCATCCGCTCGCTCAAGGGAGAGGTCTCACCCGCCATTACGCTGCGGCGCGCCGAGGCGCTTCGCCGCGACGGGCACCTCGAGGAATCCCTTGCGCTGATCGCAGCACTCGCTGAGAACACGGGAATCTCCGACGCTGTGAAACGCAACCTGACAGCCGTGTGGCTTATCAGTATTGGACGGTTCGAGGAGGCGCGCGCGCTGTGCATTGCGGACCTGGTCCAGAGCGGTGGCGGTTTCACTCCGCAGCAACGCGCCTACATCCTCAACAACGCCGCCTACTCCGGCGTTCTGGCGCGCAATCCCGCCCATCTCATGGAGGACCGCGCCGCCGCCGTCGAAGCTCTGCAGTTGATTCCCGACAACCATTCATTGAAGAACACACTGGGTCTGTGCCTCATCCTCACCGGCGACCTGGAGGATGGGCGCGCATGGTGTCAACAGGCGATGGCGCAGGTGGGCACGCGTCCGGCGCACCAGGCGATCCGTCTAGCTTCACTTGCCGTTGCTGACGCCGTCGCGGGCGATGTTGTCGCTGTCGACTCCGGTCTCGCGGCAGCGATGCATATCGACACCTCGGTCGAAGTCATGAGCCTTGCGGCGCTGGCGTACTCGCGAGTACTGGGGTCCGGCGTTGTCGCTGAACTGCCGCACTCAGCCAACGGTGTGCCCGAGGTACCTCTCTGCATTGCGCGATGCGATGCACTCGTTGATCTCGGCCGCTGGAGTGAGATGGGCGCTGTGGCAACCCAGGTGCTCGAGGCGGCGGGCACTGAGACGTCCCGTGATCAGCGCGCCACGCTGTGCAACCTTGTCGCCTGGGCCGGATTGATGACTGCCGACGAACGTGAGAGGGGAGCGGTGGCAGCGGCTGTCGCCGGGCTGGAAGCCATCGGTTACGAGCACCGACCTGCGTATGCGGCGGTCACCGGCTGGTGGTACATCGAGAACGGCGACGTCCCCAAGGGCGTGGAACTCTGCCGCCAAGCGCTCCTCCACTGGTTGAGCCCACCGGAGAACGTCACGGCACTGGCCGCACTTGCCCTGGGTCTGCAGCGCTCGGGCAATCTTGATGAGGCGCGACTGAGCGTCGCTGCAGCTCGTCGTATCGATGGATCGGCACCTATCGTCGCCCGTGCGACAGCGGCAACTGCCTAGGACACGGACGCTGCGTGAAGCACCGCGCGTGCACCGGCGGCTGCACCGTCCGTGTGCCTGAATATCGCAGTACCGGCGACAAGGACGTTGGCGCCCGCGTCGTAGCAGCGTCGTGCGTTACTGGCATCGACGCCGCCGTCCACCTCGACGTCACACACAAGTCCCCGCGTATCGATGGCGGTGCGGACGGCCGTGACCTTGTCCAACGTCTCGGGCATGAGCGTCTGACCGCCGAATCCCGGATGAATGGTCATCACCAACGCCAGGTCGCATTCGTCGAGGACTGAGTCAAGGACTGCTGCCGGGGTCGCGGGATTGATCGCCGCACCGGAGCGGCAATCCAACGAGCGGATCGTCATCAACGTCGCTGCCAGGTCGGGACACGCCTCGTGGTGGACGGTGATGGCGTCGGCCCCTGCCTTGGCGAATGTCTCCAGATGCCGCTCAGGCCGTTGAATCATCAGGTGTGCCTCAAACGGCAGCGACGTCAGGTCACGCAGGGCACGGAACGTGTCGGTGCCGAAGGTGAAGTTGGGGACGAAGTCACCGTCCATGACATCAATGTGGAGTCGCTCCACGCCCGAGCCCTCGAGTGCCGCCACGGCGTCGGCAAGGCGGGCGAAGTCAGCGGCCAGCAGGGACGGCGCCACAACGACGGCGTCGGCGCAGCGTTGCCAGGTGGAGCGGGGCATCGCCCCGCACTATGCCACCGCGTCCGGCGTCAGGCGACCTCGGCTCCGCCCGCGTCAGGAGATTCGGGCGATGAGACGGCACCACCGGCGCGGAGTTCGGGGGCAAGCAGGCGGCGCAGCGCTGATCCGTAGACGGCACCGTTGGCCATCACGGCTCCGAGGCGCTCGCAGACCACACGGGTAACCATGACCTCGCGGGCGCCGGGACCTTCGGATGCCTCTTTAGCAGTGGCGACCGCCTCAGAGAAGCTGTCGCGAGTCCAATACGTGGGCGGGCCACCCGACTCCTCCCAGCGGAGGATCTGCCAGTAGGTCACCGTGTTGGCGACAGCCGACGGCGACGTGATCCGCCCCCAGGACTCACCGTTGGCCTTGATCGAGCCGACCCACGTGGTGGTGAGACGCTCGACTTCGGCCGCGTCTGCTCCGTGGTGTTTGATGAGCTCGATGGCGGCAGCGCCGATGCCGGTCGCCGGCAGAGGAGCTGTGGTGCCGCAGCTCAGGAGTGCTGCATAGCTGATGTCGACGGGTGCAGCCATCAGAGCGTCCGCTCAGGTGCGCGCGGTGCTGCGACAGCACGAGGCGTGGGGCGCGCGGTGACGACACGGGGCTGCGGTGCGCGAACGGCATCACCACTGATCGCGTAGTCGACCTCGCCGGCTCCGCACTCATGATGCTGATGCGGTGCTGGAGGGGCAGGCGGAGTGACGCACTCGACCTCATGCTCGTCGCCCTTCAGGGCCTTCTCGATGCTCTCAACGATTTTGAGGAGCGTCTTCTTGGCATTGGCCTTGAATCCGTCCCAGTCCTCGACCGCTCGTGCCACGGGCGGGAAGATGCACATGCCGACCACGGGAATCATTACCAGCGGGCCAAGGCCACCGAGGAATAGGTAGCCCAAGGCCAGCGCCGTCACGCATTGCCAGACCGGCCGCTTGCTCCACCACTCGAGCATCAAAAATCCCCTCTTCTCGCCACGAGACACGCACGGCAGCGACGGAGAATACGAATCCGGCCCGGACAGGCGGCGGACAATGGTGTTGCGAGGTCATCCGGGTACCGCCCCCGGCTGCTAGCCTGAATTCGTGAGCCGTTCAAAAACAGAGGCACCCAGCCGTGACGGGACCCATGTCCGCGCATAGCTCAGACCCCCTGTCTCAGGGCCCGGAGGGCGGAGGGACCGAGGGACATCGCCAGGAAGCTGCTGTCATGCGCACCGGCGTGGATCTCGCTCTGGATCTTGGATCGTCCCTGGATTCGGACGACGTGGTTCGCCGCGTCGTTGAACACACGGCGGCGTCGCTGAACGCGGACCGGGTCTCGCTGCTCAGCGTCGACGGTGCCCATATGGTGGTCAGAGGGGTTCATGACCCCAGCGGTCCGGCTGTCATCGGGGTCCGCACCAAGATCACCGATCAGCCGCTCTTCGACGAGGCTAGTAGGCGTCGCACGATCGTCCGGGCCGGGCCCCAGCCGGTTGACCGCATCCCGGCCGAGGTCCGCTCGGCTCATGAATCGGTCCTGCACTACATGGTGGGTCCGCTGCTCTTTGCCGGTGAGGTCACGGGCTTCATCGTCGCCGCTCGTCGTCGCGACGAACCCTTCGACGACGAGGCGGTTCGAACGCTCGAGGTCATGGCGTCCATTGCCACTCTCGCGCTCCGCAACGTGCAGCACTACACCGATGCACTGGATGCGCGACAGGAGATGTCGCGATTCCTCTCCGTTGTCGTCCACGAGTTGCGCACGCCGCTGACGGTGATCGCCGGCTACATCGACATCATGCAGGGCGAGGGCGTACACCTCAATGACGAGAGCCAAGCTCACGTCATGGCCACGCTCGCCGCAAAGACCGACGAGCTGAATGGCCTGGTTGAGGACCTCCTCATGGCGGCGCGCATGGACTCGGGTGGAATCCCCGTCGATTCAGTCGAGGTCGACCTGCGGCAGATTGCAGAACAGGCCTGGGAGCGCGCAGCACCTCGCGCTGAGTTGATGGGCGCCACGATGATCATCGATGTGCCGGATTCGAGTGTCGACGTGGTCTGCGATCAGACGCAGATTGCCCGCATCATCGACAACCTCATTAACAATTCGATCACCTACGCGCGTCGCGATCCCTGGATCCGTATCGAAGTCTCCAACGATCAGTCCGGAGGCCAGATCGTCATTGAGGACGACGGCCCGGGGATTCCTGAATCGGAACGCGAGGCAGTCTTTGACCGCTTCGTCCGCGGCGCCACGACGCTAACGCGGTCAGGCAGTGGACTCGGATTGCACATCGCTCGTGAGCTAGCCCGCCGCAACAACGGTTCGCTGACTCTGGGGAGCCGTGTCGATGGGCCGGGATGCCGGTTTGTCCTCGAACTTCCCGCAGCGCCGATGCAGGGTGGCGGTTCGTCCTCGACGATGCCTGTGACCGGCCGTCGCGTGGCGATGCGTCACCTTCCCCGTGAGGACGGCACCAGGCTCTGACCTAACCGGGCAATGTCGCCGCGGCCGCCTCATCAAGGAACCAATGAAGTTCCCCGTCTGTTGGGCGGATACCCGCCGCCGGCACGGTTCCATCGACGATGCCGCACAAGGCATCACGTTTGGATCCGCCGCTGACAAGAAACGCAATCTGTCGTGCGCCGTTGATGGCCGGGTACGTGAGTGTCAGACGGTCGAACGGCTCGTAGTCCGCAAGACCGCGCGTGCACCACGCATCGGTGACGTCAAGCGACGCAGTCCCGGGAAAGAGCGAAGCTGTGTGCCCATTCTCGCCAAGGCCCAGGAGCACCACGTCGATCACCGGCGGCGACCCCTGGGCCACCTCGACATCCTGCGAGTACCACGCCGCTGCCCCGTCGAGGTCGTCGGAATCGGCGGGCATCCTGTGGACGTGATCCGGTGGCACCGCCACGTGGTCCAGCAAGGCAGCCCGTGCCATCGCGTAGTTACTCGCCGGATCATCCATCGGGCACGCTCGCTCATCACCGAAGAACACCACCCACTGCTCCCACGCGACGCCCACGGACTCGGCGAGATGCTCGTACGTGGCGCGAGGGGTGCTGCCACCCGCGAGAGCAATGGAGAACACACCCCTGGCGTCGACGGCGTCGGCGGCGCGGGCGAGAATCCATTGCGCTGTTGCGGCGGCGAGCACGTCAGGCGCCAGGATCACGTGGGTCTGGCCGGGCAGGAGACTCATGCTCTGCCCATGACAGCGGCTGCCGCGATGACAGCTGCGCGGTAGAGCGGATCTTCCACACCCTCCTCCATGAGGTCGCTGACAAGGTGGACCGTCGAGTCCTCGGTGATGGCCGAGGTCCGCTTCATTCTCAACTCGCTTCCAATGGCCACCTGAGACGTCAGCACATCCCCATCGCGCTCCACGGTCACCGTGGCGTCAACGCCGTCAACCGTTGCCGTCAGCCGGACCGCAATCAACGAGCCCGGATCGTCACCGTCACCCGGCACAACATGAATCGTCGGCACGGGCGCCGTCTCGGTCATACCGAGGCGCTCAGCCAGCCACCCAGCGACCAGCCATGAACTGGCATCTCCTGACTTGTCCGCCACGTCGATCGCGACAGCTGAGAGGTTGTGGACATAAGGACGCACATCAGGTGCATCAAAGCAGTGGGCGATTTCATCGCGCCACATCCGGCCCCGCGCCCATGCGATGTCAGCGATGCGCAGGTTCAGAGCGGAGAGCAGGCGGCCATGCAATTCAGTGATGGTCGCGCGCGCGTCGGTGTAGGCATCGCTATCGATGATCAGGTGGTCGCAGAGGGCGAGAGCCGCCGGGGCGAACGCTTGGCGTAGCGGCGGCCCACCCACCATCCACACGTAGACGGGAACATCGGGCATGAGCAGCGGAGTAACTACGCTCACCATGTGATATGCGGCTTCGCCACGGACCACCAGCCGGACCTGCTCGGTGGACGCGCCGTGCTGCGTGGGATGCAGCGAGAGGTCGGCCTCGATTGATGACTCGGCGGCGCCGGGATCGGCGATGACGATCAGCGCCCGGGCCGGGTGGTCCTGAGCCAGATCGGCTACCGACTGTGCCGCAGTCGCCGCTGAAGCCTCATCGGTGCAGACGGCGACCATGGTGAGCACCGACAGTCGGACCGGCAGCGCGTCGGCGCCGTCGGTCCGAAGCGCCGCCTCATGGAGCCGGCCGAGTTCGCGGACAACGGCTGGAAGGCCTGTCGCGTGGATCTCCTGGAGCTGCGCCATAGCCGCCGATGTTAGGGCCCGGTTCCGCTCGAACCGCGAATTGTCCGTACGATGTCCCTTGGCGAGCGCAACGGTGTCCCCGGATCAGGGAGCGGAATATGGACCAGCGAAACTCAACGTCGCGCAGTGGGCAATCGGCGCGAGACATCCTTGCGGCCGCCGAGAAGGTCGATCCTATCGACGCGCTGACGTGGACCCTGGATGACGTTGGCTCTGAACTCATCGAGCGCAGCGAGATCCGCGATCAGTTGCAACTCCTCATGGTCTGGCCCGGCCGCGTCAGCGGCTGGCGTCGCTCGAGTCACTTCTGGCTGACCGACCCCGCGCACGGGACAGCGCTCATCTTCGGAATTGAGGGTGGCCAGGGATGGCGCTGGCCGGGATCGGCCGTCATTGATCCTCTGTCGGTCGTCGGCAACGGCGTCTCAGGCAGCCCGCCTGCAATGCGCTCGGTGACTCTCCTCACCCGCAAGGACCTCATCGTGGTGGCCGCCATCAACACGGCCACACAGCACGCCTCGCTCATGGAAATGACGCCGGCACCCTCACTACCCGGGGCCTCCCAGTTGATGGAGAACTTCCCCGTCGCGCGTGGTGATGCCATTGGCTTCGATGTCCGGGGTGAGATCTTCGACAACGTGAGGCCTGCCTCCATCTACGCCGTCAACGCAGGCCTCTCGCTTGAGAGTGCCGTTCTCCTCGTTGATTCGACAGGTGCACCGCGCGCCTGGATGCGTGCCGAGCACTTTGGCGACGTGCCCCCCACCCTTGGTATCAGCCGCGACAACGCACGCATCGTCGACTCAACCAAGGGCGCTGTCACCAGCGTTCCCAGCGCGTATCAGCTCGGCGAGATGCGCCGCGTGGTCCGTGCTGCTGAGGCATCGGCCCCGCGTCACGACGTGTAGTTCGCCCCGACGTAGTAGATCGTCACGGGGATCGAGGCACTCAAGGTCTCGGTC
>JBEPVH010000070.1:0-7748 GCA_041691115.1 bacterium
GTGGACGCGGGTTTGGGCACGCAACTGGCCAGGCTTAACTCGCCGTCGGCGCCGTGGCATGTGCGCGCCGTCGACGCGTCGGGCAAGGTTCTGTATGACGCCGCCGTTGACGATCCCGAGCCTCAGCAGTTGCAGATCACCGACGCCGGCGCCAAGCTGATCGGTGTCAACGAACTGCAGGACGGCGCCGAACCCGGCGACGGTGGCGCCGGATGACCATGCGTCGTCTGCTCGGTCTGGTGCTCGGCGCTTGTGTAGTCACGACCACGGTTGCTGCCTCGCCGCCGCCGGTGGCCAACCAGATCACTCCCTTTGCGGGCGTGAGCGATACGGCGTTCACGTCGGCGGCGTTCGCTTCGGGAGGCGACCGCGTTGAACTGGCGTCCGGAGTCATCGAACCCAACAGACCCGGGTGCAATGATCCGCTCGGGCGCAACGTCGTGTCCAACTGGGGAACGTTGTCCTACGCCGACATGGGCGGCGCCACGGCACCGACCGACGTCGTGCTGCCGTCACCGACGGGCGATCTTGCCTACCAGCTCTACGGCGATCCGCAGATGGTGCGCTTGAAGAACGGCGATCTTGCCTACCTCCGCGTTGTCGCCCTGTTCACGCCGATCACTCCCAAGCCTTCGTGGTTCGACTACAACAACAGCTACTGGCGGGGCGGCTTGGCGATCTGGCAATCGCACTGCGGCAATGACTGGAAACTGGCGTCACTTCTCGACGTCAACAAGGTGTTCGGTGGCAAATGCGCCCAGCCCCAGGGATCGCCGACAGGCCACTGGTTCGGTGGATTCGATAGGCCGCAGATGTACACAGACCCCATCGACGGCACGGTCTACGTGTCGACGTATTGCACCGGCGGAACCGCGCCGATCTTCACGCCCGACCAAGCCTTTGACAATGCCATGGTCCTGCGCTGGCACCCTGACACCGGCACGTGGGACGACTCCGGTCAGCAGATGGCGCATGAGGCGCCCAACCCCACGACGACGGCGGGACGCCTCTTCCTTTTCCGCTGTGGAGGCTGGCCGTCCGGTCCGCCGCTCCTTTTCAGTTCTGGTAACGGCGGCACGGCGTTCGATAGCGGCACCAACCTCTCCGGTGGGGACGCAGCGGTGACGTGTCAGAACTCACCCCGCGGGCTCACCGACCAGCTCGGTTACTACAGCAACGCCGCCGACTTCGGCGTCGCTCGTCTCGGCAACAACTCAGTTCGCGTCCTGTACCCCTCGATGATCAGCGGTCGTCAGGGGCTGCGCGTCGACGATGTCACCTACTCCGGTGGCGAGTTCCCCAACGGTCTGACGGTGCGCGATCCGATCATGTCGGAGTGGCCTGACGGCTCCATCGGTCATTTCACGTACATCGAGGAGGACTCCTCGTTTCCCACAGCGGCGGCGACCACGGACGGACACTCTGCATTGCTCGCCTGGACCGAGTACTCGCCGTCGAAGAAGGCACATCGCGAGCGCGCGCTGCTCTTCCACGGGCCGACCCAGATGGGCAAGGTGTTCACTCTGTCCGGCGCCGACTGGAGCATCACCGACAAGAAGCGTTGGAACGGTGACTACGAGTACGGCACGTTCGGTTATTGGGATGGTGCCTGCCACTTCATGGTGCCGTGGAACGCTACCGACAAGGGCGGCGAGACGATGTACATCCACGATGCCGTGGTGACTGACAAGTCCTGTGCCAAGGGAGCGTCGACGACGCCGGTGCCGCCGCCGACGGTGACGCCGACACTTTCTCTGGTGACGGCGAAGCCGCTGACACCGTTTGCCGTCAAATCCATCAGCTTGAACATCAGCACGTGCACCCGCACGGGGACGGCACCGAATCCGTGGGTATGTCCGCTGACCGGGCACTTCGTGCTCACTCCAGGGATTGGTGGAACCTTGACGTGGCAGGTCAAACCGACAGTGGTCTTTCATGACTCGTGTGGCGAGACCTACGACTACCTGGCGGCGGCGCAACCCCAGCCGGCGCACGCGGTAGCCCTGAACCAGTCGTCCATCGACATCGCCGGCCAGTTGGTCTTCCCCGACTCGGAAATTCCGGCGTCGAACCTGGCGGTCGGCGGCGTGAAATCACTTGCCCACGCCTTCTCCGGGTCGATCCAATCCTCTGACGTGCCGTTCGTGAGCGACGCCAACTGCAAACCCTGACCCGGGGGCCGGGGCGTGAGCTATACTACTTTGTGTGCTTGCGCGCGCAATAGCCTGCTCGATTCAAGGGATCTCCGGAATACCTGTGGAGATCGAGGCGGACATCGCCAACGGTCTGCCGTCGGTCACCGTCGTCGGCCTCACCGATAGGTCGATCCAGGAGTCCCGAGAGCGGGTGCGGGCAGCAATCCGCAATGCAGGACATGAATTCCCGACGCGGCGGCTGACCATCAATCTGGCGCCGGCGGAGTTGCCCAAAGAAGGATCTGGTTTCGATCTTGGGATTGCATGCAGCGTGCTGCGGGCTGCCGGCCTGGACATCGATCTGAGCCGGACTGCCCTCATCGGTGAACTGGCGCTGGATTCGACGTTGCGCCCCGTTGCCGGAGTCCTGCCCATGGTGCGATGCCTGGCGGCACACGGCATTCCCGAGGTCATCGTGCCGGCGGGGAATGCCGCGGAGGCTGCCCTTGTCGAGGGCATCCGCGTCATGGCGGCTGCGTCATTGCGTCAATGTCTCGACCACCTCGCCGGTGCCGAGAGATTGCCTGCGGTGATACCGGTGGTGGCGGACGACAGCGACGAGGAGGCATCGTTCGTCGATCTGGCGGCGGTGCGTGGCCAGGCATTCGCACGGCGGGCATTGGAGATCGCGGCCGCGGGTGGCCACAACCTGCTGATGCTGGGTCCGCCGGGCTCCGGTAAGACCATGCTGGCCCGGGCGTGTGCATCGCTGTTGCCGGACCTCGGTGCCGATGATGCGCTGGAGGTCGCCGCCATCTATTCGCTGCGCGGAGCGTTGACCGAGCGTTCACCTGCATGTCGCCGCCCGCCCTTCCGCGCACCGCATCACTCCGTGTCGCGCGCCGGCCTCATTGGTGGTGGCCATGGCATTGCCCGTCCCGGGGAAATCTCGCTGGCCCATCACGGTGTCCTCTTCCTTGATGAGTTCTGTGAATTTCCGCGGTCCCTCATCGAGGCGCTGCGCCAGCCCCTGGAGTCGCGATCCGTTGCGGTTGCACGTTCGCGCGGCGCCGTATTGCTTCCCGCGGACGTGATGCTTGTGGCCGCCGCCAACCCCTGTCCCTGCGGCTTCCTCGGGGATACGCGCCGCGGCTGCACGTGCACGGCGGCGCAGCTCAGCTATTACTCATCGCGCTTGTCGGGCCCGGTACGCGACAGACTCGACATGATCGTCGACGTCCCGCGGCAGCCCTACGGCGCCATCTTTGATGGCGAGCCGGGCGAATCGTCGGCGGTGGTACGCGAGCGCGTCGCTGCTGCACGCGACAGGCAAGCGGCGCGCGGTGCCGCCAATGCACGGCTTGAGACAGCAAGTCTGCGCACGGCAGTGGGCGACGCCGCACGCAATCTGCTGGCGGGTGCGGGGGAGACGTTGCATTTGTCGGCGCGCGGCTACATCCGTGTTCTCCGCGTGGCCCGCACCATCGCCGACCTCAACGGCGACGAGGCAGTCGGCGAGGGTGCTGTCGCCGAGGCTCTTCGGTTCCGCCATGAAGGACGTCTGGAGCCGGCGGCATGACAAGGATCGACAGCACCGATGCTCACTGGCCCGGCGTCCTGAGTGCGCTCGCGGGTGATGAGCCGCCGCAACTGTGGTGGCATGGCGATCCCTGGGTGGATCGGGCGGCTGCCGTTGCCATCGTCGGGTCCCGGCGCGCCACCGCCGCCGGCATGGCGATTGCTCATGACATGGCACGAGAACTGGCGCGGCAGGGCATCGTCATCGTGTCCGGATTCGCCCGCGGCATCGACGAGGCGGCGCACATGGGTGCCGTCGCCGTCGGCGGCGTCACCATCGCCGTTCTTGGCTGCGGTATCGGCATCGACTATCCGCGGGGGCGTGACCGCCTCCGCGCTGCGCTGCTGGCGCGCGGTGGCGCCGAGATCACTGAATTTCCGCCGGACACCGAGCCGCGGCCCTTCCAGTTCCCGCAGCGCAACCGCATCATCGCGGCGCTGGCAACCGCCGTTGTCGTCGTCGAAGCCACCGAACGATCGGGAGCCCTCTCGACGGCACGCTGGGCGGTGGACCTTGGCCGCGAAGTCCTGGCGGTTCCAGGACCCCTGCACTCACCGCAGAGCCGGGGCACCAACCGGCTGATCCGCGACGGCGCACGGCCCTGCCTTGAGACTGCCGACGTCCTCGATGCGCTGGGCCTCGCCGCGGTGCAGCAGGACTTCGTCCTTCCCGCCTCCGACCCCATCGTCGACCTCCTGCGGGGTGGCCCGGTCCACCCGGATTCCCTCCTCGGTCATGTCGAGGGAGGGGCAGCGTCGCTGGCGACGCGGCTCGCGGAACTGGAGATGAGCGGTGCCATCCGTAGCCTGCCGGGCGGGCTCGTCGAGGCAGTCCGATGATTGAGAAGGGGGGTTGCGGCGTATAAGAGGAGTTGCCCCCGACGGTGGCCGCGGCGCCTCAGATGTATGATCGCCCGGCTGCGGCCCCGGTTCAATTGACCGAGTTGCCGCGAATGAACGCTTTATCGAGTATCCCCGAATGCCCAACAGTCTGATCATCGTCGAGTCGCCGAGCAAGGCGCGCACCCTGTCGAAGTTTCTCGGCAGCCAGTACACCGTGAAGGCGTCGATGGGTCACGTGCGCGACCTGCCGAAGTCGAAGATCGGCGTCAACGTCGACGACGGCTTCCAGCCTGACTACGTGGTCATCGAGGGCAAGGAGAAGCAGATCAAGGAGCTTCGGGCCGCCGCCAAGAAGGCGGACGTCACGCTCCTGGCGGCTGACCCTGATCGTGAAGGGGAGGCCATCGCCTGGCATCTGTCCGAGGCGCTGGGTCTTGTGGATCCCGACCGCGTGGTCTTCCATGAAATCACCAAGGGTGCCGTCGAGAAGGCGCTGGCAAGTCCGCGAAAGATCGACAGGGCGCTCGTCGCAGCCCAGGAGGCGCGCCGCGTTATCGACCGTCTGGTGGGCTACCAGTTGTCGCCGCTTCTCTGGAAGAAGGTGCGCACGGGCCTGTCAGCCGGACGTGTGCAGTCGGTCGCTGTCCGTTTGGTCGTCGACCGCGAGACCGAGATCGATGCCTTCGTCACCCAGGAATCGTGGACAGTCGACGCGCGTCTGAGCAAGGGCGATACCGAATTCACAGCCCGGCTGCTCGGTCACAAGGACGAAGTGGCGCGCCGCCAGAAGCGCACCAAGGCTGCCGACAAGGCGGAGAAGGCCGACGCCGTCGCCCCTGTCGTTGAAGATGAGAAGCCGGATCTGAGCAACGCCAACGATGCGGCGCGCGTCGCGTCAGCCCTCGGATTCAACCCCGACGGCACGCCCGGCAGCAGTGTCGCCTCGTTCGTCGTCAGCGGCATGGAGACGTCGGAGACGTCGCGCTCGGCGCCGCGTCCCTACACCACGTCGACGCTGCAGCAGGATGCATCGACACGTCTGCGCTACTCGCCGCGCAAGACGATGAGCATCGCGCAGCAGTTGTATGAAGGTGTCGACATCGGCGACGCCGGTTCCGTCGGTCTCATCACCTACATGCGAACCGACTCGACGCGTATCAGCGATGACGCCAAGCGGGATGCCGCCGCCCATATCACCGACGCCTATGGCGCCAACTACGTCTATGCGGGCGGTGTTCGCGCTGCTAAGGCCAAGGCGCCCGCCGCCAACATCCAGGACGCTCACGAGGCAGTCAGGCCCACCGACGTCAACCGCACGCCGGAGTCGATCCTCGATCTGCTCAAGCCCGAGCAGGCGCGTCTCTACGACCTCATTTGGCGCCGCTTCGTCGCCAGCCAGATGGCGCAGGCACGCTTCAGCAACACGCGGGCAATGATCTCCGCCGGCGACTACGTCTTCCGCGCCTCGGGTTCCGTGCTGCTCTTCGACGGCTTCCAGAAAGTGTGGAAGCGCGATGAGGAGAAGGACGATTCCTCGCGGCTGCCGATGCTCGCCGAAAACGATGATCTGCCCTGCTCCGGCCTAACCCTCGAGCAGCACTTCACGCAGCCGCCACCGCGGTACACGGAAGCGTCGCTGATCAAGGAACTGGAGGAGCGCGGCATCGGCCGGCCGTCGACCTACGCGCCGACCATTGAAACAGTCCAGGAGCGCAACTACGTGCGCCAGGATGAGCGGCGACTGCATCCCACCGAGCTGGGCAAGACAGTCGACATGGTGCTGCGCCAGCATTTCCCCGCCATTGTCGATGTCGCCTTCACAGCCGAGCTGGAGAAGCGCCTCGACGGCATTGAGTCCGGTGCACTCCAGTACGAGCCCACGATCCGTGAGTGGTACACGCCGTTCGCCGATACCGTCGCCCTCGCCGAGAAGACGATGGAGCGGGTCAAGATTCCGGCGAAGAGCACCGGTGAGACATGCCCCGAGTGCGAGCAGGGCGACCTCGTCGTGCGCGAAGGCAGATTCGGCGAATTCGTCGGCTGCTCGCGCTACCCCGAGTGCACCTACATCAAGGACAAGAAGGGCAGCACCGCTGAGCCCACCGGCGACAACTGCCCGCAGTGTGAGAAGCCGTTGGTGCAGCGCACCGGTCGCCGCGGTCCGTTCATCGGTTGCTCCGGCTACCCGACGTGCCGCTACATCAAGGATGCTGTCACCGGCGCCGAGTCGGCGCCGCAGCAGGATCTCGGCGCCTGCCCCGAGTGCACCAAGCCGCTGGGTCGCAAGATGGGCCGCCGCGGTGCCTTCATTGGCTGCACCGGCTATCCGTCGTGTAAGTACATCCAGGGACCGGCCCCCGCGGTCGCCGGTGAGGCGGCTGCACCAGCTGCTGCAACCGAGGTGACAGGCGAGGCATGCCCCGACTGCACCAAGCCGCTGGTCAAGCGCCAGGGCCGCTTCGGCCCGTTCGTGTCGTGTTCCGGCTATCCCAAGTGCAAGTACCGGCCGCCGAAGGCCACTCCTGTAGCGGCAGGATGACGCGGGTCCAGGCTCACGCGACGACTATCGTCGCAGTCAAGCGCGGCGGCAGGGTCGCCGTCGGCGGAGACGGTCAGGTCACCGTCGGCGACGTCGTGATGAAGCATCACGCCGTCAAGGTGCGGCGCCTCTTCAAGGACACCGTCGTCGCCGGTTTCGCTGGTGCCGTTGCCGATGCCTTCGCACTCTTCGACAAGTTCGAGGGCCATCTGGAGAAGCACCAGGGTCTGCTGCTGCGCTCCTGTGTCGCCCTGGCCAAAGAGTGGCGCACCGACAAGTATCTGCGCCATCTCGAAGCCATGCTCATCGTCAGCAACGGCGAACAACTCCTCGTCCTCAGCGGCGACGGTGAGATCATTGAGCCCGACGACGATGTTGCGTCGATCGGCAGCGGCGGTCCGTACGCTCATGCGGCGGCCCGGGCGCTCTTGGAGAACACGGATTTGAGTCCCGAGGAGGTTGCGCGCCGGTCTCTCGAGATCGCCGCGCAACTGTGCATCTACACCAACAACTCGATCACTGTCGAGACGATCGCCCCTGCGGCCGCCGAGACGGCGTGACGACGTCTCAGGTACCTCCCAGCGGATTGATCCCGGAGTCGCCCGCCGCCGCTCCCGAGTGGACCGACGACGCGGTGGCGGCCGACGCTGCGC
>JBEPVH010000071.1:0-7707 GCA_041691115.1 bacterium
CGAGGGCGCGATGCCGTCGCCGTCGTACTACCGGATGAGGCCGCCACCCGCAGGAAGCGGATTGATGGCGCGCAGTCCGCACACCCAGCCGAAGACCTGGGTGCCGTTACCACCACCGTCGATGGTCACGGAATGAACGTAGGTCGAACCCACGAACTTAGGACTCGTGTTGCCGTGGTCCACCAGATCCTGGTGAGGCAGGTAAAGGATGCCTGTGATCTGCGTGTTAGTCGGATCCGACTGTGGCTGCATCGGGGCCAAGTCTCCGGCGAAGGTGCCGCCCCAGACCACGAAGTTGTGCGTGCCGAGCGGATCACGTGTGCCCGCGTAGGTTGTGGGATTGAGATCGTCCAATCCGTTGATCATCGAACTGTTGAGGTCGAGAGTTCCGGTATCGGTCGCATCGAGCACGATCGAGATGGCGCCCGCGATGTTCTCCTGGCCGATGCCCACGGAGGTGGTGTTGGTACCCGGTGACACAGTCCCCGAGTAGTTCTTGATCACGAACACGCCGGCATTGAGCTTGCCGCCGTTGGGAGCAAAGCCGTTGTAGGTGCCGGGCTTCCAATTGCCTGACGCGTCCTTGGCAGCGGCGGCGGTGGCAAAAGATGGACCTGATGTCGTCGGTGCATCCGCCATGAATGTCGAGTTGGCGGACGGCACGGGCACACCATGATTCTCCGTTCCGGCCGTTCCGCTGAAGTCATAATCCAGTCCGTCAGCGTTGTCGCCGAGGTCCACGTGGTTTGCGACAGCCGGCGAATCACACACGGACACGCTGCCGGCCCCGCCGGTACCTCCGTACCCGGAGATGTAACTGGACATCGACGTGGCATGAGGATCGTTATTCGCCCCGTAGTCGTTGGAGGCGTAGACAGGTCCGTTGACGTCACCGGTGGGAGATGCCGAGACGCCACCACCATTGATCTGCACGCTCATGTTGCCGCCGACAGCGGCGACGGCATAGACAGCACCGATCTGTCCCGGTGTCACCGGTTCAGCGCGCCCAGAGCTGGCATCCACATCATTCTTAAAGCCGATCACGCCGGCAAGGAACGACGACTGCGAGTGCTTGATACCGATGTCGATCGAATTGCTCGTCGGGTCGGCGATCGTGATGGTGTAGCCACCCGTAAAGGTATACGTGCCCGCCGGGCAACTTGCTGCTGAACAGCCCGACGGCAACGCTGCCGCCTTCAAGGACTTCTGCAGGTATTGCATGGCGACGTAGTGGGCAGTCGTGGTCGTACTGCCGAGGTTGTACTCGGCAGCTCCCGCCAACGCTGAGTTGTCAGCGTACGACTGCAGGTCACGCCGGTCCGCTGCTGCGACTCCGGCGTCGATGGCTATCGAGGCCAAGCCGAAGAGGGCAATCGCCAAAACGGCGATAACCACCACGACCTGGCCCTGTTCCCTGTTACGCCTCGACCGATTCATGTCAGTGTTCTCCCTGTTGGCACCAGCGGTGCCGTCTGACACCGGTCGCAACACCTATCTCGTTAAGCCGCCTCCGGAGGCTGCCGGGCTGATGGCACGCAGGCCACAGACCCACGCAAACACCTGAGTTCCGTTGCCACCACCGTCAATGGTGACGCTCTTGACCCACACCGAACCGGCGAACGAAGCCGCCGCGTTTCCATGCTCGGTGAGATCCTGGTTGGGCAGAAAGAGGATCCCTGTGATATCCGCTGTGTTGTGTGGCTCGAATGCGCTTAGCGTACCGGCAAAAGTACCGCCCCATATGGCGAAATTGTGCGTTCCCAGAGGATCGCGCGGTCCCGTATAGACCGTCGGATTGAGGTCATCCAAGCCATTCAACTGGGCCGAATTGAGATCAAGAGTGCCCGTATCGGTGGCATTGAGAACGATCGACACGGCTCCCGTGACATCCTCCTGGCCTCGGCCGGGATTGGTCACGTTATGGCCGGGAGAGATGGTTCCTGTGTAGTTTTTGATCACGTAAACGCCGGCGTTCAAGGCCCCACCGTTGGGTGAGATACCGCTGTACGTGCCGGGTTTCCAGTTGCCCGCTCCGTCCTTGGCGGATGCCACGGTCGTGAAGGTCGGGCCGGTGGTCGTTGGCGCCAGCGCCTGGAACGACGTGTTGGCAGCCGGCGTTCCCACGGAATGCACCTCTGATCCAGCCGTCCCTGTGAAGTCGTAATTCAGGCCGTCGCTGTTGTCACCGAGGTCGACATGGTTGGCGACGCTTGGCGAGTCACAGACCGATGTCCCTGTCCCCGACGACGTGCCGCCGTAGCCGCTGATGTAGCTAGTGACCTGTGTCGAGTGCGGGCCGTTGTTGGCTCCGTAATCGCCGTCGGCGAAGACAGGGCCTCCGACGTCACCCGTCGGGTTGCTCTTCACGCCACCGCCGTTGACATGGACATCCGCGTTGCCGCCCACGGCCGCGACCGCATATACGGCACCGACCTGTCCGGGTGTCACCGGTTCGGCACGTCCTGAGGTGGCATCGACGTCGTTCCTGAATCCAAGAACACCGGCAAGGAATGACGGCTGAGAGTGCTTCATGCTGACGTCGAGCGAATTACTCGATGGGTCTTGAAGAATCACTGTGTAGCCGCCGGTAAACGTGTACGTGCCCGCCGGGCAGGCCGCAACGGTGCAGCCACTGGGGAATGAGGCCGCATGAAGCGACTTCTGGATGTAGCTGAGGGCAACGAAGTGCGCCGAGTTGGCGTCGCCGCCCAAGATGTTGTACTCCGCAGCACCGGCAAGAGCCGCCGCGTCGGAATAGGACTGAAGATCGCGTCTGTCGGCGGCCGCAACACCGGAATCGACAGCAATGGAAGCCAGACCAAAGAGGGCAACGGAAAGGACCGCAAGCACCACGATGACCTGACCTCCCTCCCTTCGGAGGGTGTACCTAGCCATGTCAATACTCCGCAACAATGGCCGTTGACGTTCTCAGCGTTACTCCGCTGCCCATGAGTTTCCCGATCACAGGCGTCAACGGTTGATAGGTATAGACAATCGTGACCTGGACGAGGAAGCACCCCTTGTGGGCGTACCCGTTGGCCGAGGTCCACTCTGTTTGCCGGTCGCCCTCTGTACCTGCGGCGGGCAGGTTTGGAGGAGTCGTGGGACATGCGGTGTCTGTCGCCGTGCACGCAGGCGCGCAGATGTCCTTAGGTGAAATACAGACCCACACTTGGCCCACCGCCGGATTGCCGGTGCAGACGGTCTGCTGGGTCACGTTGCTGCCGGGCGCTACCGACCCGAGCACTGACTTGATGGTGAACATCAGAGCCGCGTCGGTCAGGCATCCCGCGTTGTTCGCCACGTTGTAGGTGAGTGCAGTACCCGAACACGCCTGGCTAGAGTAGCCGGTGAACGGATCCGGCGACGACTTGGCATTCGCCGTTGCCTGCCGCGCCGCCTGGCGCGCTGCGTCCGCGATCGTGTTCTGGGCGTTGATGGCGCGGCTGAAGTCGACGATGCCGAAGACGATCAGCAGCACAAGCGGAGCCACGATCGAGAACTCGACCATGGTAGCCGCGTGCGAGCGCCGACGACGCTGCCGCCACATCAGTACTCAGCCCTGACAAAGATATCGGACTGCAGCGTCGGCGATGCCACGTTACTCGCCAGCGGCGTTATCAAGTTGAACTTGTAGGTGATCTTGACCTCGATAGTCGCCGAGCCATTACCTGCGGCGTTGGGGTCCTTTGTCGTCGCTGTCGTATTGGTTATGGCTTTATTCGCCAAACAATTCCACGTCACGGTGATGACGGCGCCCGACAACTTGGAGTTGGCAGCAGTTCCGTCGGATGAACTCTCCAAGGCCACTGCCTGGACGATGGGTCTGCCTATTCCACTGTTGAGATTCATGAACGTCGAATCGCTGAAGGCCACGGCGGGGATATTGGCCACCGCCGACGCCGTACCTGAGAGCTTGCCGGCACACGCAGTGTCCCCAGTGTTCTCTTGGCCCGACAACGCCGCCACGCGCCCTGCGTCGCGGGTGGCGTTGGCAAGGTCTTCGCGAAACGTGAAGCCTCTGCCGATGTCGGCAACGCCGAGTGCCAGGATCAGGAACGTCGGCAACACCAGGGCGGCCTCGACCAGCGACTGACCACGCGTCCGTCGACGCGTCGTCCGCTGCCCCCGCTGCAGACCACGGTGGGACCAATTCACCCGACTGGGCACTCCTCTATTCCCCGGCGCCATAACTATGCGTCACCGATCCGCGCGTCGCGGATGCACCACAGCGTTGTAACGGCAGGGCAGCGTTGGCCCGCACGGGAACTCGGCGAACTCATGACGTGGCCACCAGCGTCGCCGCCAGTTCGTCCCAGAAGTGGGCGAGGACTCGAATTCCTCGCTGGTACTGCTCGAGATCAAACTTCTCGTTGGGAGCGTGGATGCGATCGTCCGGAAGTCCCACTCCGACGAGGATCGCCGGGACGCCGAGTTCGCGCTGGAACGTCTCCACCGGCGGGATCGAGCCTCCCTCGCGGGTGAAGAGCGGCTCGACACCGAACACCTCGGTGATCGCTCGCGCTGCGGCCTGGACCGCGGGATGGTCGGTGGAGGTGAGAACAGGCCTGCCGCCGGCGTGGGTTTTGATCTTGGCGGTCACCCCGGCAGGCACTGCGGCCTCAAGAGCAACACGGAGCTTCTCGGCGATGTCGGCCGGATCCTGGTTGGGCACCAGGCGGCAGGAGATCTTTACGCCCGCTCGGGCCGGAATGATCGTCTTGGAGCCCGGCCCCTGATACCCGCCCCAGATACCGTTGAACTCGAGCGTGGGCCGCGCCCAGCGCTGCTCAAGGATGGTGTAGCCCGCCTCGCCGGAAACCGCGGGAATATCTCCTGCCTCATGGCGGAATACCGCCTCATCAAAAGGAAGCGCTGCGATGCCGTCGCGCTCGCCAGCTGTGAGTTCCACAACAGCGTCGTAGAAGCCGGGAATCGTGACCTTACCCGTCGCCGGGTCCTTGAGCGACACCATGATCCGCGCCAGAGCTTCGACGGGATTGAGCACAGCACCGCCGAAGACGCCTGAATGAAGGTCGAGGGAGGGTCCACTAACCTCGATCTCGCCGATGGCGAGGCCACGCAATCCGACGCACATTGAGGGATGGCCCTCGGCGTAGATGGCCGTGTCGGACACAACGGCGACATCGCATGTCAGGCGGGCGCGTTCACGCACCACCAGAGCGTCGAAGTTCGGCGAGCCGATCTCCTCCTCCCCTTCGATGAGCAGCTTGATGTTGACGGGCAACTCACCGCGCGTGGCCAGGTGTGCCTCCACCGCCTTGAGGTGCATGAACACCTGCCCCTTGTCGTCGACGGCACCGCGGGCGTGCAGATTGCCGTCGCGGATTTGAGGCTCGAACGGCGGCGACAACCATTCATCGAGCGGATCCACAGGCTGCACGTCGTGATGCCCGTAGACGAGTGCTGTCGGCAGGCTGTCGGAGACGATGCGCTCGGCGTAGACCGCCGGATGCCCGTCGGTTTCGAGGATCTCGACCGACGTGAAGCCGGCCTTGCGCGCCATCGCAGCGAAGTGCTCGGCGTTGCGGCGCACGTCGGCCGCATGGGCCGGATCGGCGGAGATGGAGGGGATCCGCAGCGCTTCAATCAGTTCGTCGACGAAGCGCTGGCGGTTGGCGTCGCAATAGGAATCAAGATCGCTGCTCATCGGCGCCGACGATACACAAGGATCGGCGTCGTGTCTGGACGTAAACCGGAATCCGCAGGCGTGCGTCTTTACAGCGATGATCGCGGCCATGGCGCCTCCCTCGTCCTTCGCCGGTCCGTCTGCCCGGGACGAATTCGACGCTGCCGTGCGCAGCGATTCGAGACGTCTCTATGCGGTCGCACTGTCGATCTTGAGGGATCCGTCCGAAGCCGAAGACGCGGTACAGGAGACAATGATGCGAGCGTGGCGAGCCTGGGGCAGCCTCCGTCCCGGGGGCAACCGATCAGCCTGGCTCACGCGCATTTGCGTCAATCATTCAATCAGCCGGCGCCGCAGCGGCTGGCGCAAGTTCTTCTCTCTCGACGATTCGCCGCGCGAGCCCGTCGACCCCAAGGCGGAGGCGGCGTTCGATCCGGTCGACCCCGACCTCGACAGGGCCTGCCGCCGCCTTTCGGCGCATCAGCGCGCCGTCATCACACTCCACTATCAGCACGGCTACTCCCTCGACGAATGCGCCGACATCCTCGGCTCGGCGCCGGGAACCGTGCGCAGCCACCTCAACCGCGCACTGACAGCTCTGCGCAAGGAACTCGGCAGTGCCTGACGATCCCACCGACATCGAAACCCGTCTGCGCGATCACCTCGAACGCGTCGCCATGTCCGAACCGCGCCCCGGTCTCGAACAGCGCATTCAGGAACACGTTCATCGAGGTGGAGCGCCGAAGCAGCGATGGGCGCCGGCATTCGCAATGGCATTCGTCATCGTCGTCGTCATGACCACGCTCATCCTGCTCACCGTCGGTCACCAGGTGAACAACGTCTTCTCGAACATCTCCAACGGCCTCAACCAGTAGGCGTTCGAACGAGCCAAACGCGGGACTCCGTTGTATCGTTGAGCTAGCGAACCCCCATCTCACTCAACGTCACACCAGGAGGTCGCCGCATATGGCTCTGCAGATCGTTCACCCCACGGTGGAGACCGAGCAGACACTGGAGCTCATCGGTATCCGGCTGGACAGGCCGGCACCGCCGCGCTACCAACAGCTGATGACAGAGGTCGAGCAGTTGCGCGCCCTCGTCGCTGCCAAGGATGCGCACATCTCCTCGCTGGAGACCCAGGTATGGGCCTGGCGCTCACAGGCGTCCAACGAGGCGCGGTCACACAAGGCGACACAGGCAGTTGCCTGGGAGCGCGAGTGCGACCTCATCCGCGTGCTGCATCAGCAGACACTCGTCCTGCAGGGCGAGGGCAAGCGCGTCAACGACGGCAACAGCCGCCGCTGGTGGTCGCGAGGCTAAAGAGCCCGCGACCGGCGACGTCTCAGGAGCGCAACTCCAGCCAGCACGAGCAGCACGCCTGCCGGAGCGGGTAGATCACCCTGTCGTGCCGCGCCCGCCTGCGGAACAGGAATGCCGTTCACGGTGAGGCTCAGTGCCGCTAACGACGGCGCGCAATTGGGTCCTCCCGTGTACTGCGCCGTGATGGCGTGAGGGATGTCGTGGTCCAGCGTGACGTCCCACGCCGAGCGACCGAGCGACACCGCGAAGCCCTAGGGCTGGAGGACGGGCAGCGTGCTCTTGGCAACGATCGGGTAGACCAGGTTCAGCGGCGGCGCCAGACCCTTGCCCGAGAACGTGGCGGTCACGGTGACCGACGTCGGGTTGGAGAGCGACGGCAGGGCGTCGACCACAATGTTCACCGCCGAAGGATCGGTCGTGGTCTGGCGCAACTGGGTCGCCGACACGGCGCACAGCGGCGACGGATTCACCTTGAGTTGGGGGGCGCCGAGGGCCACCGCCCTCTCGATCGGCTGGGGCAGCCCTGACTCGCAGAAGTTCACTCCCACCTTGGTGTTGAGTGATGTCTCAATGGTGGCCATGCGGGAGCCGCCACGGGCACCGTCGGACAGCGCCGAACTCTGGAAGAACAGCCACGCCCCGGCGATCATTCCCAGCAGCAGTGCGATCGCCACCGGAAAGATCAGGGCGAACTCCACCATGCTCTGACCCCGGTCCGCGGCGGGGCGATGCCGCCG
>JBEPVH010000072.1:0-7699 GCA_041691115.1 bacterium
GAGCAGCAGCGCGTGGCTATCGCCCGGGCACTGGCACGGCAGCCGCGTGTCATCCTCGCCGACGAGCCGACGGGCAACCTTGACACGGCGACATCCGATGAGGTCATCGACGTCCTCACTCAGCTTTGCGAGGGCGATGCCGTCACCATCGTGTTGGTCACACACGACGATCGCATCGCAGCCCGGGCATCGCGTGTGGTTCGTATGCGTGACGGACGCATCGTGGACGCCGCCGGCACCTGAAAATAGCAGGTGGTGACGGGCGTTTCCACTGTGACAATGCGGCGTCAATGAAGGCTTCGCGACCGCTGCGTCACATGGTCGTGACTGGCCCTGCGTAGGCTCGGTCGCGTGGGCACCGAATCGGACGATCCGGACATCGGTCGGTCGCACCCCGGCGAGGGGAACGACCTGACATTTGAGCGCGCCGACGTGCACCACAACGAAGCCGGTGCCGACGCCTCAGCTGTCTTCTTCAAGGACCTGACGTTCGCGTCCATTGATACGCCGTCCGAGCAGGCCGCCCGCGAGCAAGCTGCGAAGAAGGCCGAGAAGAACGCCAAGAATCCTGCAGCGCCGCCGCGGCCGCGCACCTCCGAGCCGCAGATCACCTTCAACATGCAGGCCGAGCCCGAGGAGGAACCCTCCTGGGCCGCCAAGGCGAAGATGGAGGCTGACGCCTCGTGGTCCGCCGTCGGCGAGATCGAACTGACGCGCTGGGATGAGGTGGCGGGTGATGCCGCCGCCTGGTCACCGCTGGACCTGCCCGCTGGGCTGGAGCCTGTGTCCTCGGAATCCCTCCGCGCACCGACTGACCCGACCCCTCTTGAACAGTTCTTTGCCGCGGCGCCCGGGCCCGAGGCAGTCGCTCTCGAGCCGCCCACACTCGAGACGGCTGGCCTCGCACCCGCGGCGCCGGTCGAAGACTTCCTGACCTCGTCATTCGCCGAGATCAGCCCGCCGCCGCAGCAAATCTTCGCGGAAGCACCTCCGGCGGTTGCGTATGAGGCACCTCCGGCGGCAGCACCCGAACCGCCCCCCGCACCCGTCCGCAAACCACGGCGCCTGGCGCGTCCACGCCATGCCCTCTATTCGATCTTCGGCCCCGTTACCCCCGCGGGTGACGCATCGCCCGAGGCGGGATTGAACCCGCATTTGCCGCTGGAAGTTGAGCGCCCCGACTACGCGGCCATGGAAGAAATGGTCTCGGTGGAACTCCACCTCTTCTCGCCCGATCTCATCGAGCCGATTCTCGAGCCGACCGTCGACTCCCAACTGCCAGACGACCTGCCGGTTAGCAACCTCGAGACCCTCTCGGTAACACCGGGCATCAACCTGCGTTCACTGTCGGGTTACCCGGCCAACTTCTCCATCGCGCTGGCCGCATCAGCACGCGCCGCGTTGCTCGCCGATGCACTCGAACTGGAGAGGCTGGCGCGCTCGCCACGGCGCATCGCCCGCGGCATCGCCGCCGCCGCCAACGCGCTGGTGCTGCGCCGCTCCCCCGCCGTTGTCGCCGACGAAATCGCCATCGCCGCCGAGCATGCTCTCGACGCGATGACGCCGGACTACGTCGCGACGGCGCTTGCAGCCGCCGCCGAGCTGTCCTTCGCTCCCGCCCTCATCGCCGATGCCATCGCCGAGGCCGCCGCCATCGTGGCGCAGCAGGAGGCAGAGGCCGCTGCCATCGTGGCGCAGCAGGAGGCAGAGGCCGCTGCCGCAGTCGCAGCTCAACAGGAACAGGAGCGTCTTGCCGCCGAGGCAGCGGCAGCGACAGCAGCAACGATCGCCGCTGCGGAAATTGCAGCGCACCAAGAGCAGGAACGCGCAGCCGAAGAGGTTGCTGCAGCGACAGCAGCGACGCATGCAGCAGAACAGGAGCAAGAGCGCGTCGCCGCCGAACAGTCGGCAGCCATCGCAGCTGCCGAGGCACAGCGCGTCAACGACGAACAGCAGGCGATTCGCGCAGCTACCGAAGAGCACAACGCCGTCCTCGCGATGGCGCCCATGCAACTCGCCATCGAACTCTGTGCTGCGGCCCTGGCCGCCGTACCGACAACGCTCGGCGTGCAACTGGCCCACGCGGCAGCGATGTCGGCTGACGCCGACGACGAAGAAGCGGAACTGGCGTCCGCGATGTCAACAACACCCCTCACGCTCGCGTCCGCTCTCGCCGACGCCTCCATCGTCGCAGCCGGGCCCGACGCCCCCGTGTCGCTCTTCGACGACGGCTCCTCCGCGGTTCGGCGCGGCGGCGCACGCATCTTCGGGAAGGCAGCCGATACACCACTCGACGCCACGCCCGTCAGCGCTGACGTCGAGCCGGCCGCCACAGGTGGCGGATTCCTCGACGCCCTGGGTGCCGACTTTGCGCCGCTTTCGCTGTTCGCGCCGGCGACCGAGCCGACGACACTCGACGCTCCCGAATTCGCCATCCCCGACATCCACGACACCGCTCCGCACGAAGCGGCAGCCCCTGGCGAGACGGAACCGGCACAGCCTGTTCCGTTGTTCGATGCGTCGCTGCGTGACGCCGAGTTCGACACGCTGGCGGCATCCCTGGCAGCACCGGCTCCCGGTCCCGAGTTCGAGATGGTTGCAGCCGAACCCGATCCTGCGCCGGTGCTCAGTGATATCACCTTCGTCGACCAGGCGAATCCCTGGCAGATCGCCGCATCGGCGGCCCCAACCGGTGAGTTCCAAGACGACGAGGACGAGTCGCACAGACGTGTCGTGCCCCTGCCACCGTTGGTGTCGGCAGCCGCTGCGGCACCGGAGACCGCGGGTATCGATGCCGCGCTCACCGCTGCAACGTTCGATCCCGATGCTGGAACGACTGTTCTGCCATTCGGCGGTGGATCCGGAGGCCCCACCGGCCCCGGTGGTCCCACTGACGAAGAAGAGCATCCGCGGCGTCGCCGCGGCTTCATCCTTGTCGGCGGCATCGCTGCTGCTGCAATGCTCGCATTCGGCCTCGCGTCGGTCCGCGGCCTGACAGGCCCGCATCCCCAGGTGGCTCAGGGTCCTGCGACGCTGCAACTCTCGGGATCAACGACGACAGACGCGCCCCCGACAACGCTGCCCACAGCGGTGCCCACCAAGGCGCCGACAGCGCCGCCGACGGCAGTGCCGACGACAGCCCCCACGGCAGTTCCGACACCACACGCTACCGCCAAGCCGGTGGCGACCCCCAAGCCCACGCCCAAGCCGACGCCCAAGCCGACGCCCAAGCCGACGCCCAAGCCGACGCCTCCACCAACGCCGGCGCCGACACCACCGCCCGTGCAGAACTTCGCGACGGCCTCCGGACAGATCGACAAGCTGCGCAACACCCTCACCACCTCAACGTGCAACATCGCCAGCGGTACCGGCGTCGCGGGCGCCGCCGGTGCACCCGCACAGGCCACCGGTATCTATGCGGGAGTGTTTCGGGCTTGCACCTTCACCTTCACAGAGAGCTTTGCCGGGGTCATCAACGCCACGATGACGTCGACGGGGCCGTCGTCCGGAAATCTGACTCCCGTGTCACAGAAGTACTGCGTGTACCTCTGGGGTGCCGCGGGCGGATCGCCACTGGCCCAGAACTGCCTCGGTTCCGCCGCGGCATCGGTGTCGTTCAGCGTGAACACCAACACGCTGTCGCAGAAGACGGGAACGTTCCGCCTCGAGGTCTGGGCACCGACGGCGAATACCTACTTCACACTCAGCTGCTCGCACTACTAGGCAGTCCCGGCATCTGCGGCCGCTCACGCTAAGCTGCGGCGATGACCGCCTCCTCCCCCTCTGTCAGCAACGCTTCGGGCGTGCGCTGGGATCTTGATTCCATCTACGCCGACGCAGCATCCGCACGAGCCGCAATGGTTGACGCGCTTGCGTCGGCCCGGCGGTTCGCGGAGCAGTACCGCGGATCGGTAGCGGGTCTGGATCCCGCGGCCCTGGCCACGGCCCTCGACGAGTTGGCCGATATCCGCTCGGTCCTGCATCGCGTTTCCAGCTATGCCCACCTGCGGACCGCTGTCGACGCCACCGACGACGACAACCGCGACCTGGCGGCGCGCATCGAGCGCGACGGCGTGGACATGGAAAACCTGCTGCGCTTCCTCGATCTCGAATGGCAGGCGATCGACGGTGCCGTGGCACGGCGCACAGCCGCCGATTCCGCGCTGACGCGCTACAGACATCACCTCGACCTGCTCACGGACGACGCGGCGCACATCCTGTCGGAAGCCGAAGAACGGATCCTTAGCGAGCGCTCGACGGCGGCGGTCACCGAGTGGCAGAAGCTGTTTGGCGAAACGGTGTCAACACTGACGACGCAGTTCGACGTCGGTGACGGCGCACGCGAGCACACCCTCGACGAACTGCTGGCGTACATGCATCACAGCAACAGGGATGTGCGCATACGCGCGCTTGAAACCCTGTACGCGATGCTGACACCGTGGACGCCTGTCCTTGCCAAGTGCTACGACACGCTGGTGGGCGACCGCCTCACCGTTGACAAGCTGCGGTCCTACGCCGATCCCATTCAACCGGCCAACATCGCCAACGACCTCAGCGACGCTGTCGTCGACGGCCTCATCACCGCTGTCGAGGAACGCTATCCCCTGGCGCAACGCTGGTTCCGCCACAAGGCAAAGATGATGGGCCTGCCGGTGCTGGCCCTTGCTGACCAATACGCCCCGCTGGGCGAAGGCAGACATGTGCAGTTCGAAGAGGGACGTACCCTTCTGCAGAGCGCCATCGAACGCTTCTCGCCCGAGGTGTGGAAAATCATCGATGGCGCATTCGAAGGCAACCGTATCGACGCGGAGCCGCGTCCCGGCAAGCGCGGCGGAGCGTTCTGCGCACCGGTGTCCAGCCATGAGCCGCCGTTCGTGCTGATGAATTACACCGACTCGCTTGATGATGTCGACACGCTGGCCCATGAGATGGGTCACTACATTCATTTCTGGCTCGCGGGACAGGCTCAGACCGAGCTGACATTCGGCACGGGCATGGCTATGGCGGAAGTGGCATCGACGTTCAACGAGATGCTGGTGTTCGATCTGCTCATGGAAACCGAGACAGATCCGGGCACGCGCCGCGCCATCGTCGCCGAGCGCGTCGAGGGATCATTCGCCACAGTGTTCCGGCAGACCATGATGGCTCGCTACGAGAAGCTCGCCTACGCGCTGCGGGCCGGCGGGTCGGCCCTGTCATCAGATCGCCTCTGCGACATCTGGTTTGAGCAGAACAAGCGCTACTACGGCGATTCCATCGAACTGCCGCAGGGCTATCGCTACGGCTGGGCCTATATCCCCCATTTCATCGACACGCGTTTCTACACGTACTCCTACGCGTTCGCGCATCTCACGTCATTGGCGCTCTACGCCAAGTACCGCGAGCAGGGGGCGTCGTTTGTCGAGCCCTACATCGCCTTCCTGTCAGCGGGCGGCTCGGAGACACCGGCGGAGTCTCTCGCCAAGCTGGGGATCGACATCAGCGATCCCGGCTGGGTCGAGCCGGGATTCGCTGAAATCGAGCGGATGCTGGAGATCGCCGAGGCGAACTAGCTCACCGCTTCGGCGGCAGGATCGAGTCCGAAATCCCCGGGGACGAGTTCGCCGGCGGGGACGTAGGTGGCGATGACCACGCCGGTGGTTGATGTCTGCGTGTTGACGAGCTTCAGCCCACCAGGGACTGCGCCGTCGGCGAAGAGTCGCTTGCCGGATCCGACCACGACGGGGAATACCCAGAGGTGGAACTCGTCGACGAGGTTGTGGCGCAGCAGCGTCTGCAACAGATCGCTGCTGCCGTGCACCTGCAACTCAGGACCGTCACCGTTCTTGAGGGCTGTGATCTCTGCGACAACGTCGCCGGTGATGGCAACAGCCTTGCCCCACGGCAGCGCCGGATTGCCGCGCGACACGACGTACTTGGTGGCGTTGTTGAGGGCCTGACCACCGGCATCCTCGGGAGCCTCGGGCCAATGCGCCGCAAAGATGTCATACGTCTTGCGACCGAGGAGCAGGTCGAATCCGGGGCTCATGATGTCGCCCATGACCGAACCCATCATCTCGTCCCAGTAGTTCACCGACCAACCGCCCAGCGCAAAGCCGCCGCTCTCATCCTCGTCAGGACCACCGGGCGCCTGCATGACGCCGTCAAGTGTCAGAAACGTGGTGACCAGTAGTTTTCTCATTGTGTGATCCCTTGCGCGTCAGCGCTCGCTATGTGCCAGTTCAACGACAGTGAATGCCCCGTCGGCGTGCATCGCACGCAGTAGCTTCTTGTCCTGCTTGCCGACAGATGTCTTGGGCAACTCGGGGAGGAATGCCCAACGCTCCGGCAGCCACCACTTGGCCACCTTGCCGGTGAGGTATTCGCGCAGCGTGGCGGCGTCCGCCGTCTGCCCCTCCTTGAGCACGATGCACCCCAACGGGCGCTCCTGCCAGCGCTCATCGGGGACACCGATGACGGCAGCTTCGAGTACAGCGGGATGACCGGCGAGCAGATTCTCCAGTTCGACGGACGAGATCCATTCACCGCCCGACTTGATCACGTCCTTGCTGCGGTCGGAGATCTGCACGTAGCCATTGCTGTCGATGGTGCCGACGTCGCCGGTGCGCAGCCAGCCGTCGTGGAAGCGCTCGGGCGCATCGACCTTGTAATAGGAGCCCGTCACCCAGGGTCCACGCGCCTCGATCTCACCGATCGCAGTACCGTCCCATGGCAGGACATCGCCGTCATCACCGCAGATGCGCAGTTCGATGCCGGCGGCGACGCGACCCGTCTTGACGCGCCACTGCATCTCTTCGGAGGCGGGAGTGCCGCGCGGCGGCAGAGCCACGGCACCAATGGGTGATGTCTCGGTCATGCCCCACGCTTGAATGATGCGCAGGCCATGCTTCTGCTCAGCCGATTCCATCAGCGAACGCGGCACTGCCGAGCCGCCGCACACGGCGATGCGTACCGACGAGAAATCGATGGGGGTGGTATCGGCGTACTGCAGCAGACCGGTGAAGATGGTGGGAACACCACCGAGGAACGTCGGCTTCTCCGCTTCGATGAGCTTGGCAAGTGGCTCGGGCTGCAAGAAGCGGTCGGGCATGATCAGTGTGCAGCCCAGCATCCAGCCGGCATAGGGAATTCCCCACGCATTGACATGGAACATGGGCACGATCGGCAGCAGCTTGTCGGAGTCCGACAGCGTCAGGCCGCCCCATACGCCGAAGCAGTGCAGATACATGGAGCGGTGGCTGTAGACCACGCCCTTGGGATCGCCGGTAGTGCCGGTCGTGTAGCACATGGCAGCCGCCGACAACTCGTCAAGCTCCGGCCATTCGAACTCAGGCACGGCCGCGGCGAGCGCCTGCTCGTACGAGGTGGCGATATCGCCGAACACCGAGGTGTCACCCTCGCCGACAACGATGACGTGCTTGACCGTCGTCAGATGCGGGAAGACACCCGCAAGCAGCGGCAGCAGCGACGCGTCGACGATGACGACGCGATCCTCGGCATGATTGATCGTGAAGATGAGTTGCTGCGGCGACAGCCGCAGGTTGAGCGTGTGCAGCACAGCACCCATGCAGGGGATCGCCAGATAGGCCTCGAGATGCGCCTGGTTGTTCCAGCAGAGGGTCCCCACCCGGTCGCCCTCGGCGACGCCGAGATCGCGCAGGGCAGAGGCCAAACGCGTCTCCCGCTCCGACACCTGGGC